>CAMBVX010000047.1 GCA_945871085.1 Opitutus sp. GAS368
ATCCCCTTCCAAAACGCCTCCCGGCCAATCCCGGCCGGCGTGACCGGACCGATGCCCGTGATTTTTACGCGTCGCCGCTTCATTCCGAAGGCGCCGCCGGAAACAGCAAACGCACCGTGGTCCCCTTTCCCGCTGCCGACTCGACGCCAAACGTCGCACCATGCGTGCCCGCGAGATGTCGGCAGATGCTCAGACCCAGCCCGGTGCCGTGGGCTTTGCTGGTAAAACCGCCATGCAACGCCCGCTTCAAACGTTCCGGATCCATCCCCGTACCATCGTCCGCCATCCTCACTTCAATTTTGTCCTCGTAGCGCGCAAAATTCACCGTCAACCGCGTCGCCCCGGCCTCCAACGCGTTCTTAAACACGTTCTGCATCACCCGCATCAGCTCAAACTTCGCGCCGCGCACCCACGCCTGCGCCAAACCCTCGGGCTGGATCGCCGCATTCCCGAAGAAAATCACCTGCCGCACTTCGTTGGCCACATGGACGAGGTCGACCCGGGTAAATTCCGGCATCTGCTTCGCGGCCATCCGCCAATTCTCCGAAAGGTGGTGACAATACTCGGCCGCCTTCTCGACCATCCCGGAGTATTCGATCAGTTTCTTCCCCTCGTCGGGATCACGTTGCCCCAAAATACGTGCCTGCTTGGCCACCAGCGACGCGAAGCAGATCACGACCGTCAGCGGGTTGTTGAGATCATGCACCAATTCGACCGACGCCCGCGCCTGCCAGATCTGCGGCTCGTTCTGCTCGATCTCGCGTTTGAGCGCCACGTTCAACTCCAACGCCTTGCTCGCCAAAGCCGCCTGCGCACGCCGCAACCGCGTCGCTTGGGTCTGCGTGCGCACCGCCGCGATCAGCTCGGGAATGTCCGGCGGCTTGCGCATATACTGGTTCGCCCCGGCCAACATCGCCTGCTGCGCCGTCAGCAACGTCCCGTAACCAGTCAGCATAATCACCGACACGTGCGGATCGATCTTGCGCAACTCCTCCAACGCACGAATGCCGTCCATCTCCGGCATGCGGATATCGAGCACCACCGCGGCAAACGGCTTCGCCTTCAGCTTGGCCAGCGCCTCCTTCGCTCGCTCCGCCGTTTCGACTGCAAACTCCGACCCCAAACTAAACGCGATCGATTCACGCGGACCATACTCGTCGTCCACCACGAGCACCGGCGGTTTTTCAACGGCTGCAGTCAGCGGGGCGGTGAGAGTATTTTCAGTCAGCATGGGGGCCGATTCGCGGGGGTTATACTTATTAACCGGCATACGCCGAGCAGCATTCGCCGTGTTTGCAGCCACCGATTTCACGTGTCAAGGAATGCATCAGGCATTGATCTGCAGGAGAGTCGTCCCGACATTTTTCACGTGCTTTTTACCGCTGCCCTCGCCCTCCTCGCCGCCGCGCTCGCCAGCGCCTTCACGTGGATTTTTATGCGCGGCCGGGAAACCACCCACACCGCCGAGCTGAACTCCGCCCGCGCCGACCACGATCGCGTCACCGGTGAACTCACCTCCGCCCGCTCCGCCCTCACGCAATTCTCAACCCTCAACTCTCAACTCAACGCCGATCTCGCCGCCGCCCGCGCGGAGTTCACCGCCCGCCTCGCCGCCGAGCAGCAACGCCTCGCTGAACGCGAAATACTCGCCGCTCGCTACCTGGCCGACGCTGAAAAGCTCAAAGCCACGCTCCAAACCGAGTTTCAAGCCATCGCCTCAAAACTCCTCGAGGAAAAATCCGCGAAGTTCACCGACCACAATAAAACCCAGGTCGAAGCCCTCCTCCATCCACTGCGCCAACAGCTCGCCGATTTCCGCACGCGCGTAGACACCGTTTACAAAACCGAAAGCGACGACCGCTCCGCCCTCAAGGCCCAGATCGATCAACTCCGCCTCCTCAACACCCGCATCACCGACGAAGCCCACGCCCTCACCACCGCCCTCAAAGGCCAGTCGCAAGCCCGCGGTGCCTGGGGCGAACTCATCCTCGACCGCCTCCTCGAATCCGCCGGCCTCATCAAGGGACAAGATTACCTCACCCAAGAATCCCTCACCACCGACGACGGCCGTCGCCTCCGCCCCGACGTCATTTTGCGCCTGCCCGATGCCCGCCACCTCGTCATCGACTCCAAAGTTTCCCTCGTCGGCTACGAACGCGCCGTCAACGCCCCCGACGATCCCACCCGCCTCGCCGCCACCCGCGAACACGCCGCCGCCGTCCGCACCCACGTCGAGCAACTCAGCGCGAAGAAATACGAAGACACCGGCAAACTCATCACGCCCGACTACGTGCTCATGTTCGTGCCCCTCGAACCCGCCTTTATTCTCGCCGCCGAAAACGACCGCAGCCTTTACGAGTGGGCCTTCGACCGCCGCGTGATTCTCTGCACCGCTCCGACGCTCCTCGTCACCCTAAAGACTGTCGCCTCCCTCTGGAAGCAGGATCGCCAGACGAAAAACGTCCAAGCCATCGCGACCCGCGGCGGCCTCCTCTACGACAAGTTTGCCGGCCTCTTCGCCGACTTGGAAGAAATCGGCAAACACCTCGTGCGCCTCCGCGAGACTTACGACGGCGCGCTCGGCAAACTGAAAACCGGCCCCGGCAATCTATTGGCCCAAGTCGAGGACCTCAAGAGTCTCGGTGCCAAAGCCAAGAAATCGCTGCCGACCGCAACGCCTGAACTCGATTCGTAATCGGGGCTTATCGCCGCGCCGCACTCCATTCACGCCACTCCGTGCCATTTCCTGCCACCCTCTCCTCCCGTAGCCGCGAGCGCCAGCGAGTGGTCCGCCCTGCCATCTGCCCTCGTAGCCGCGAGCGCCAGCGAGTGGATTTTGTCCGCTCTAATCCGTGTCCATCCGTGGTTAATACTGCCCGCCCTTTCCTAAAATGAGCCACGCCCTCCACGGCATTTGGGAAATGACCCGCGCCGAAAGCGGCGGCGAACCCTCCGCCGACCTCCTCGCCCTCCGCGTCGAACTCCACCTCACCGCCGACACCTACCACGTCCACTTCGCCGGCGAACTCGCCGACCGCGGCACCTACTCTCGCGTCGACCCCGCACCACACACGACGCTCATTCTCCTCGGTGCCCATGGCCCGAACGCCGGCCGCACCATCCCCTGTATCTACCAACTCGTGGGCGACCTCCTGCGCGTCTGCTACGGCCTAGATGGCACGACCCCCAGCGCCTTCGTTACCACCGCCGCCTCACCCCACTACCTCGCGTTCTACCGCCGAAAGAAATAGCGCACACGCCTCCCTCACCCGCCCACCACGACTATGCCCATCACTCTCAACGGCCTCTTCGTCTACCCCGTAAAGTCCTTCCGCGGTTATGCCGTCTCCACCGCCGACGTCGATGCCCTCGGCCTCGTCGGTGATCGTCGTTTCCTCGTCGTCGACGAAAACGGCGCCCACCTCACGCAGCGCCCGCTCCCCCGTATGGCACTGATCTCGACCGCGCTGACCGCCACCGAGCTCATCCTCCGCGCCGACGGCGCCGGCACCGTCTCCGTGCCTCTGCGCGCCACCGATCCAGCCACCCTTCGCTCCGCCTCCATTTGGCGAAGTCACGGCCTCCTCGCCGAAGACTGCGGCCGCGAAGTCTCCGCCTGGCTCTCCGCTTTTCTCGGTGTCACGTGCCACCTCGTCCGCATCGGCGAAAAATTCCGCCGTCCCGTCCTCGACCGTCCGCAGTTCTCTCCGGCCCCAGCCCACACCCCGGTCATCGACGACCGCATCGTTTCAACCGATCTCTTTAATTTCTCCGATGGCTATCCCTTCCTCGTCGTGAGCGAAGCCTCGCTCGCGCACCTCAACGACCGCCTCGTCTCCATCGGCGAAGAACCGGTCCCCATTGATCGCTTCCGCCCGACGCTTGTCGTCAGCGGCTGCCCCGCGTTCGCGGAGGACACCTGGTCCCGCGTCCGCATTGGCGCCATCACGTTTCGCAGCGGCGGCCCCTGCGCCCGATGCACCGTCGTCACCACGGATCAACTCACCGGCGAACGCACCCACGAACCCCTCCGCACGCTCGCGACCTACCGCCGCGACCCCGCCGATTCGACCCGCATCAACTTCGCCCTGAATCTCACCCACGAGACCAAATCCGGCTCCCTCCGCCTCGGCGACACCGTCGAGCTTTTGTGAGCGCGACGACGACCATCGTCCACGACCGGCCCACTTTGGGCGTACCTCTTCCTCTTCGCGGCGATCACCCGTAACTCCACGGCAATGAGCTTGGCCGCGGGTCTCGCTCCAGCCGTGGCGCCGGCCAGGTATCGCCCGCCCGCGCCAGTCCTCGCACCCTAGATCAACCATCCGGACCACCGAACGTTGAAGTGGCGTCGAACTCAGATCCAGTCCCAATGATTGTCGCCGGAGCCAAGATTCTACTCCTCGACGACAATATTGTATTTCATGAGCCGCTGTCGGAAATTCTCAGCCAAGCCGGCCATGAGGTCACCGCGACGGCAAGCGGCTACGAGGCGGTCAAGCACGTCAAATTGTCGCCGTGCGACCTCGTGATTACCGACATCCTCATGCCGGAGCAGGACGGGATTGAAACGATTTGCGCACTGCGCAAGGTCTCGGCCACCCTCAAGATCATTGCGGTCTCGGGGGGCGGACGACTCGATGGGAAATTTTATCTTGAGCTGGCGAGTCGTCTGGGCGCGCACGCCGTCTTGAAAAAGCCATTTTCAAAGGCCGATATTCTCGCGACCGTCACGGCCGCTGTGGGCGCGGGTCTGGGGAAGAACCCGACCGAACCCAGTTCCCCGATATCGCCAATGTAGCGCCGGATGGTCGAAGTTTTTCAGCACCATGTCGCGGCGGAAACGCAGGGCGACCTCGACACCACGATGGCCACGATGACGGACCTCCCTCATCTCAACCAGGTTCTCACCTTGGCGGGAGGGGTGGGCGCTCGAGGAGTCCGCGCCTTCTATCGTGATCATCTCGTGGGCAATTTCTTTCCACCCGACGGAGTGATGCGGGACGTCTCCCGGACGGTGGGCGCGAATCAGGTGGTGGAGGAATCCGTGATCAGTTTCACCCATAAGACCACCATCGACTGGCGCCTGCCGGGAGTCGCCCCGACGGGCCGGCGCGGCGAGATGGCGGTCGCCGTGATTGTCGGGTTCGACAACGACAAGATTTAGCACGAGCCTATCTACTGGGACCAGGCCGGCGTGTTGGACCAGGCCTGCCTGCTCGACCCGACCGGCCTGCCGGTCAGTGGCGCCGAAAGCGCCCGCAAGGGGCTCAATCCAAACCTGCCATCGCGGGTGTATTGACGGCCGCGCCGGGCGGGGCTGGCCGGGGCGAGGGGCCGCGGCGAGTGCGGAGGAATCGGACCGTGGGCATTTTCAAACCGGGAAGCAGGGCCACGACCAAACCCCGCCCGCTGCGCAATCACCAAGTAGTTGCCGCGAGGAGCAGAATCAATCTCCACGATCAGGCGGTTAATTCCCCCCCGCGATCACACTTCCTCACACTTCCCGTGAAGATTTTCTTTTCGCAAACCGACCCGAGTTCGAACGAAGAGTTCACTGACCCAAACAGACGGCCTTGCTCTGTGCCGGCGGCTGGGCTCCGGGTCCGCTGTGACTCATCCCTTGGTTTGATTCAGGGGTGAATTTTCCCGGCGCTTAACCGTCCACCATGCAGCCCGCGCTTCATCCCGCCAACGAGCCCGCGCGCCTCACCGCGCTCCGCAGTTACGATATTTTGGACACGCCGCCGGAGGAATCCTACGACGCCATCACCAAGATCGCCTCCGAAATTTGCGGCATGCCCATCGCCCTCATCTCCCTCGTCGACGGGGAACGCCAGTGGTTCAAGAGCCGGGTGGGTTTGAACGCCAGCGAGACATCCCGGAATCTCGCCTTTTGCGCCCATGCGATCCACGGTCGCGAATTATTTCAGGTGCCCAATGCGTTGCTCGATGACCGATTCCGCGACAACCCGCTCGTCGCGGGCGCGCCCGACATCCGGTTCTACGCCGGCATGCCGCTCGAATCCAGCGAGGGGTACGCCCTCGGCACGCTGTGCGTCATCGATCGCCGGCCGCGCGAGCTGACCGCGGGCCAGCAGGAAGCGCTGAAGAACCTCGGCGTTCTGGTCTGCCAACAATTGGAAATGCGCCGGGCGCTCCGGATGAACCAGAGCCTGTTGCAGGGAAAAGCGGACGTGCAACTTGCCCTGGCGCACTTTGCGGCCCTCGTCGATTCGGCGCAGGACGCCGTCATGAGCAAGACGCTCGACGGCGTCGTGCGGAGCTGGAACCCCGCCAGCGAGCGGCTGTTTGGCTACACGGCGCAGGAGATGATCGGGCAGCCGATGACCAAGCTTTTTCCGCCGGAGCGATTCGACGAGGAACCCGCCATCATGGAAAAGATCCGGCGCGGCGAGCGGATCGAGCATTTCGAGACGGTCCGGATCCGCAAGGACAGCACCCGCGTGGCGGTATCGGTGACCATTTCCCCGATCCGGAGCGCCGGCGGCGAGATTCTCGGGGCCTCGAAGATCGTGCGCGATATCACCGCGCAAAAAGCATTGGCCGAGCAAATCGCGGCGGCGAACCGCGAACTGGAGGACTTCGCCTATGTGGTCTCGCACGATCTGAAGGCACCGCTGCGCGGCATTGGCACGCTGGCCGAATGGCTCGTCGCCGACTACGCCGACAAGATCGACGACGCGGGCCGCGAGCAATTCCAGCTCATAATCAAGCGGGTTAAACGGCTCGATGCGCTGATCAACTTCATCCTGGCCTACTCCCGCGCCGGCCGCTTCCGGGAGCATAACGTGACCATCGATCTCGACGAACTCGCGCGCAACGTCGCCGACATGCTCGCGCCGCCGCCGCACATCCAGATCGTCTTCGAGACCCCGCTGCCGAAGGTGCAGGCGGAGCCGACCAAGGCCCAGCAGCTGTTCCAAAACCTCCTCAGCAACGCGATCAAGTTCTGCGACAAGCCGGCCGGCCTCATCCGCGTGCGGTGCGAGGCGGAGCACGACCACTGGCATTTCTCGGTCGCGGACAACGGCGTGGGCATCGAGGAAAAATATTCGCTCGTGTCTTCGAGCTCTTTGAAACGCTCGCTCCACGCGACGAAGTCGAGGGCACCGGCGTCGGGCTGGCGCTGGTTAAAAAGATTATTCAAACGGGCGGCGGCCGCGTCTGGCTCGAGTCGGCCCGGGGAACGGGCACCACCGTCCATTTCTCGTGGCCGCGTCCCAGCGCCCCGGCCTAACCGAACTTCTGCCCAGCACAAAAACATGCGAACCGAACAAACCATCCTCCTGATCGAGGACGACCTGGTCGACACGATGACCATCAGGCGCGCCTTCAAAAAACTGCATTCCAAGAACCCAATCGAAAATGTGACGGACGGCGAGCGGGCGCTGACTTACCTGCGCGACAGCACCAAGCCGCGCCCCGGCCTGATTCTGCTCGACCTGAACATGCCGCGCATGAACGGCTTGGAGTTCCTCGAGCACATGAAGGCCGATCCCGCCCTGCGCGTGATCCCGGTGATAATTCTCACGACTTCCCGGGAGGACGGGGATCGGATGGCCGGCTTCGACAAGAGCGTCGCCGGCTACATGATCAAGCCGGTGGAATTCGACCAATTTGTGGAAGTGATGCGCAAGATCAGTGACTATTGGCTGGCGAGCGAACCGCCGCCAAACTAGTATCCGATATGGCGATATCGCTCACCTTGCTCATCGTGGAGGATGATGCCGTCGACCAAGCGGCATTCCGGCAGTTCGTGAAATCCAAGGCGCTGCCGTGGAGCTATGTGATGGCCGGAAGCATCAAGGAAGGCCGCCAGCGATTGAAGGAGCAGGAATTTGACGTGGTGCTCACCGACTTCAACCTGCCGGACGGCAACGCCTTTGAACTGTTTGACGACGTCGGCGACCAAGTGGTGATCCTTGTGACCGGACGTGGGGATGAAGAGGTGGCGGTCCAGGCGCTCCAGTCGGGGTTCAGCGATTACCTGTCCAAGCGGATGGACCGCTCACACCTGAGCGAACTGCCAGCCAAGATCGAAATTGCCAAACGGCAGCGCCAGACCCGGCTCGATCTGCGGGAAAGCGAGGCGAGGCTGCGGGATCTGTTCGATTCGACGGATAACCTGATCCAGACGGTCAGCCCGGATGGCACGATCCTGTTCGTCAACCCCGCCTGGTGCCGGGCCTTGGGCTATGCCCAATCCGAGGCGGTCGGCCTGAAGATTTTCAACCTGATCCACGAATCCTGCCGCGCGCACTGCGGGGCGATTTTTGAGCGGCTGATGCAGGGCGAGGACCAGAACGAAATCGAGGTGACCTTTGTGGCGAAGGATGGCCACCGGGTCGTGGTGGAGGGCCGGATGGGGGTGCGCCGCGTAGATGGCCAAATCGTTTCGACGCGCGGCGTCTTCAGCGACATCTCCGCTCGCAGGGCCCAGGACCTGCAGCTCAAGTTGCTGCAAACCTGTCTGGCCCGGGTAGAGGACGTCGTGATGATTACCGAGGCGGAACCGTTTGATCTTCCGGGTCCGCGCATCGTCTACGTCAACGACGCCTTCGAACGGGTGACCGGCCATTCGCGGGCAGAGGCGCTGGGCAATACGCCGCGCATGCTGCAGGGCCCGGACACCGACCGGACCGAGCTCCGGCGGGTGGGCGCGGCGCTGCGGAAATGGGAGACGGTCTCGGCAATTTTCCTCAATTATAAGAAGGACGGGACGAAGTTCTGGAATGAGATGACCATCACCCCGGTGGCCGATCCGTCAGGCTGGTTCACCCACTGGGTGGCGATCGAGCGGGACGTCACCAAGCGCAAGGCGGCGGAGGAAGAATTAATCCGGTTGAAGGCCGAGCTCGAAAATCGCTTCCAGCAGCGCTCGGGCGAACTCACCGCCAGCGAGGCGCGGTTCCAACAGCTGGCCGAAGCGATCGACGACGTGTTTTGGCTGACGGACCCCAGCAAGTCGCGCATGTTTTATGTGTCCCCGGCCTACGAGCGCATTTGGGGAAAGACGTGCCAGTCCCTGATGGAGTCCCCTCAAGCATGAGTCGAGTCGGTGTATGCCGACGACAGGGAAGCGGTCCGAAAGGCCGTATCGATCGATCAGATCACCGGCAAGTATGACGTTGAATTTCGCATTGTGCGGCCAGACGGGCAGCTGCGCTGGATCCGGGACCGGGCATTCACCGTGAAGGATGCAGATGGGAACGTGGCGAAAATCGCCGGGGTTGCCAGTGACATCACGCAATCGAAACTGATGCAGCAGCAAGTACTGCGAAGCCAGCGGCTGGACAGTATCGGCACGCTCGCCGGCGGCGTGGCGCACGACCTCAACAACGCGCTGGCGCCAATACTCATGGCCAATGAGCTGCTGACGGCGGCTTATCCCAATGCCACCAAGTATGTGCAGATGATCAAGGCCAACGCCGAACGCTGTGCGGCGATGGTCCGCCAGTTGCTCGTTTTTGCCCGCGGCTATGAAGGAGCCAAAATCGACGTAAACCCGAAACGCTCGCTGGCTGAGCTGGCCGCCATCATCGAATGCACTTTTCCCAAGAGTATCCGGTTCGTCCACCAGGTCGCGCCTGACTTGGCGACCATCTCGGCCGACCCCACCCAGGTTCACCAGGTGCTGCTGAATCTTTGCGTCAATGCCCGCGACGCCATGGAGAGCGGCGGCCTCTTGCAGTTGGAGGCGGAGAACGTCGCAATCGATTCCACCTATGCCGCGCGTTATCCCGACGCGAAACCCGGCCAGTATGTCACAATTCGGGTGAAAGACTCGGGCAGCGGCATTCCTCCCGACATCATCACCAAGATTTTCGACCCCTTCTTCACCACCAAGCCTCCGGATAAGGGAACGGGGCTGGGATTGTCCACGGTGGCGGGCATCTTACGCGGCCATGGGGGCTTTATCCGGGTCGATTCCACCCCCGGGAAGGGCTCGCTTTTTACCGTCTATTTTCCCGTCGCGGACGTTGACTCCCAAGCGGCGCCCGGCAGCAGAGCGCCCGTTAATTCAGCGACCGCCCCAGGCAAATATCAGGGACATGGGGAAGGTGTTCTCGTGGTCGATGACGAGCCCATGATACGCGAAATCGCGACCGAGGTGCTCACAACCTTGGGCTTTAGCGTGACCGTGGCCATTGATGGTACCGACGGGCTGATAAAGGTCGCGGAAAAGCGCGACATTCTGAAGTTGGTCATCACCGATTTGCATATGCCGGATCTCGATGGTCTGGGTTTTGCGCGGGTCTTGCGGCGGATGGCGCCCGAGGTGAAAATCCTCGTCATCAGCGGTCGAATGGAAGCCCGTGCCGTGGCCGAATTCGCAAGCCTGGGAGTCACCCACTTCCTCAAGAAGCCGTTTAACCAGCACAAACTGGTCACCGCCTTGCAGGAACTCATTCCCATGGTCCCTCCGGCGCGAGCCCGCACTGATTGAACATGCAGATCTCTGCCGAACTGCTGTCCGCAAACTGGGACCTCGTCCTCTTTGCCACCTCGGTTTCCCCGGGCTTTGACTCTTTCATCCGCTCACCCTACCGGTTTTTGCCCCGGCCGTCGTCACGTCCAAGTTAAACGCTTACCGTAAATCCACGTCCGCAGCGTGGTCAGCTTGATGCCGCGCTCGCCGTGCGCGAACACGGCCTGCGTCTGCCCGCTTCCGCGAGATGCTTCGACCATTTACTCCCGCTCACTGCGGGCCCGATGCCTTCCCGTCCTCTCCTCCACCTCGGTTTCCCCGGCCTTTGACTCTTTCATCCGCTCACCCTACCGGTTTTTGCCCCGGCCGTCGTCACGTCCAAGTTGAACGCTTACGAAAGACCGCCTCCGCCACGACAACCCCCGTGGCCTCGATCTCGCCACGATCTCTTACCAAAAACTACGTTCCACCCAGGATTTGCTCAACGAACGCCCCCGCAAAATCCTCCACGACGCTCCCCCGCCGAACGCTTCCATCAGCTCCTTATATCAAACCCCCATTCGAATTGATGCTCGAATGCATTCCCGCAAATAATCCATCGATGTTCGGTTCCGCTTACGCTCGCCGACCCAATACGTCGGACTCAAACGAGGAGTATACCCGAATTCGTCAGCTTTCGTCCTTTTCATGCCCCTCGTTTTTCGACATCACCACATAGTAATCCTTGTAGGACTTGTCGTAATATTGAGCATAATAGTAACCTGAAACCGCAAGATTGAGACCGTTCAGCACAGCTCCGAAATTCGGAACATTTGCTTCGAGAAGTTTTTTCGCGCTAAACTGAGCGGCTTTGCGCCTCACCTTATTGAAAAAGATCGTGAAGATGGACCCATCAACCAAGGGAAGGATGATTAGTGCATCACTGACGGCAGCGAGGGGTGGAGTATCAATGAACACGCGATCATAACGCTTCCGCACTTCCGAAATCATCAGCTCAAATCCCTTGCTATTGAGGATCTGAGTGGGGTTCTTCGCGCGCCCGCCTGCGGGTAATACATCGCAATTGGGCTGCAGACCGAAGATAATCGCATCGTCGAGCGTCGCAGTGCCTCCGCAGACATCAATCACCCCTTTGGTGTTTTCGACCCGGAAAGATTTATGAATGTTGGGTTTACGGAGATCGCAATCAATAATGAGGACGCGCTCCCCATGTGCGGCAAACGTCAGCGCTAAGTTGGTTGTAGTAAATGACTTCCCTTCTCCGGGAATCGTACTGGTTATCAGGATGCATTTTGCATTTTTGCTCTCGTCCTTCAAACGCATGCTCGAGTGCAGGGTCAAAAATGCCTCAGCAACTTGGCGATCAGCGTTATTGATGACAATCTGAGCTTTGTCTGGCTGCTCCATTCGCTTAATTTGCGGAATGATGCCGATGAGCGGAAGTCCAACAACTCCCTCAATATCAAAAGAACTCTTCACTCGGTCATCAATAAAGGCCACGAAAAACGCAAATGCCAAGCCAAGCCCTAAACCACCAACCAACCCTAGACCAAGGTTAAGCGGAACATTGGGTGAGATTGGTTTATTTTCTGGCGAAGCCCCGGCTCGGTCTACAATACGAGCACTCTGGGTTTGTATCGAGCCGGTCATCGAAGTTTCACGAGCTCTCCCAGTGATACTTTGCAATATTTGCTCATTTAATTTAAGATCCCGCTCGAGCTTGGTATATTGCAAGGCGTAGCGATCGAGATCGAGAGATTCGGCCTTCTGTTTACGGAGATCTTCTTGAACCTGCTCGTAATTGCGGATTGCTGACTGATGATCGGATTCGACCTGCGCACAGACGGACTCAATGGCTTTTTTTGTCTCTCGCTCGGTTTGCGCGAGTGAATTCAATGCCTCATTCATCTTAGGATGCTTGGGCAGGTAACGCTCGCGCAGCTGTGCGATTGCAATTTGTTGCGTAGAACGTTGCTGATTTAGAGCCGCAATTAAAGGCTGATTTGCGATAAATGGCAAATCGGTAAGATCAATCCCCTTTGCACGATGCTCTTTAACTTGGTTCGTGCGGATTTCAGCAGCATTCAAAATATTGGCCGCCCGATTGGCCTCGAGGTTGATAGCTTTGAGTGTCTCGTTAACGATGTCTTTACGACTATCCAGTGATACCATATTGTTCTTTTCTTTATAGCCCTGAAGATCGTTAGCGTTTTGTTCAACCTTCTTGCGCTGGTCGTCGACGGTCACGTTGAGCGCGTCGAAAGCTGTTCTGGAGTCGTCAATCCGGATTCGCGTGTTATGGGCAAGATATTCGTCTGCGAATAAATTGGATACCTTTGCCGCCACGAAACGATCTGGGTGATCGTAAGTTACATTGACGATTAGCGACAATCGGGTCTGCACAACTTTTCGGTTTACTGCTAATATTTCAGTCACGAACGATGTGTCGGCGGCGGTTCGTTCGTAGGGGGCAAGAAAGGCGCGTAAATCATCGCCCGAAATACGTTCAGCTACTTTGCGAATGATACTGGCACTCTCCAGAACCTTGATCTGTGTATTAAGATCTTCAGCTGATCTGATGTCATTGTCCATAACCTGCTGCATCTGGATGACGTTAGGGTCTCGGCGGAAAATTTGCACCGTAGCACTCGAACGATACACCTTCGTCTGGCTAAGAGTATAGACCAGCGAGCTGGAAAATACGACCAAGAAGACCACAACCACATACCAGATTCGCTCGCGCAGGATCAACAGATAGTCTTGGAAACTACGTTGGACCGAGCCTCCACCTCCATCTCCGTAACCATAGCCAACGGCGGAGTATCCAGCATAGTTACCGCTATAGTTGTAGCCGTAACCAGAATCTTGCGATTTTTTTTTATCGGGAGCGTCCATCGATGGGATTTTTTGGGTTCAGAGAATCTTCTCTGGAACGTTAATGACGTCATTCGGCTGGAGCGGCCAGGTCAAATTCGAATCACCTTTCATTAGTTCTTCGACGTTGATAGTAAACGTTTCCGTAGACCCATCAGATTTTGTGCGTTTAAGGGTCACACGCTTCTTGTCGGCCAGTCGATTGAAACTCCCGGCGCGTGAAATGGCATCAATTAATGTGAGGCCCTGCTCCTGCAGGAAAAGAACTACGCCAGGTGTTGCGACAGCGCCCGCAAGAAATACGCGCCGCGGAGCGTATTCCAAAACGAACAAATTCACCTGTGGTTTTGCCAAGTATTCACGACCATATAAATCACGGATATGCTCTTCGGCCTGCCGCGCGGTTTTATCCTTAAGATAGACTGTATCGATCAACGGTAGCTTGACCGTAAATTCTCCGGAGATGCGCAGCTCGCGATTGAGGTCGTCTTCTTGAAAAATCTGAATGCGGATCAGGTCTTGTGGCTGGAGAACATAATCCGCCTTAGCCGATTCGACCTTAGAGGCACCCGCCCTTGATGATGTGCCTGACTGCGCAGCAGAGAGACATATCACACTAAAAAATAGCCCAAGTAGAAATAGTCCCGTTCTGCGCATAAGTTATCGGATAGAGACAAAAAGCGGAAGAAGACCACTAGGATCTTCTTCCGCAAGAAATGATTCAACTAAGACTTCTTATTAGTACCGGAAATTCGTCGAAATACTGAAGACGTTTTGGGTAAAATCTCCACCAGCCAACTTCGAACTATTATTACGATAGGTGTAGCTCGCCGCGATCTTTACATAAGTATTAACAATGTAGCCTGCGCCCAACGTTCCTTCGACGAAATCGTCGACCCTAGTATAGTAGTCAACAGCGCGAAGACTGAGGCCGCCGTTAACCGTCCATTGCTCGCTGAGATTGACGATTACGCCACCATTGACCGAAAAGTTTTTCTGCTGCACACCTTGGGGAGAAGTTCCGAAGTCGTAACTAGAACCCGCTTCAAGGGAGGTTTTCTCGGTGAGCGCGTAAGTAAACTTCGCATCCAGACCTGGCAGCGTCTTGGTAGAGTCACGTTCGATTTTACGAGAATTCACACCAGCAGAAAACTTTCCGGACAATTTTGGAGTAAACTGACCGCGTGCACCCACATTGAAAAAATGGTCGGTTGAGTCGGACCCAATTGTGGTTTCATAGCTTCTGTAGGTGTAGCCGAAGCTCAAATCGACTTTTTCCGTCCATTTATAAAACATTTTGAGCGGCACAGACAGTTCGTCAGTATCGGCATAGCCCGTCACCTTGAAGTTATCGTGGGTGAATTTGACGTCAGCACCCAGCGAAGTGATCGCACTAACTTCAATTTCCGCACCAGTACCAATGACAAATTGATCGCGGCGCGTAAGACCCGAGAGGGTCGGGGTGTTCTGATTCATTTCATGGAAGCCGGTGTTGAAATTTAGCTTCAATTTACCTTCCTCAAAGTTGGCCCGGAAATCGCCGGTAAAAAGGTTGGTGTTCAGCTTGCTGTTATCGGAATAATTCGAGAAACTGTCCACGAGTGTCAGCGAGCCCTTTAGGGCCGCATCTTTTCCGAAGGTAATTTCGAGGCCTGGATTAATGTCGAAGATCGTATCGCTGGTCGCTTTCTCGACCGTGAAGATATTGTCGTCTGCACGAATACCCAAAGTGCCCGTAACGAACAGTTCAGCACCGTCCCCAATCGCGAGAAATGGGGCGGCGTTTATCAGAGAGCCGGTGGTTGCGGCCGCCAGGATGGTTAGAGCGATTTTCTTCATTTGCGTGTGCGGTTTTCGGTAAGGTGAGTGTGGGCGGAGAGCTGGCGCGATCAATTAAAAAAGACGGATTTGGCAGGACGAACGGTAACCTCGGAATATTGCTTTATTAAAACGTTGATTGCAGGCGATACGGAATCGAAGAGTCGTCTGTTGAAATCCGCAAGACCGAAATGCAACAGAATTACGGGTGCGGGGATTTTGAGCGTAGGGTAGCCCTGCGGACGGCCCACGGATTTACTGCGACGTATGGGGCGGCGGGGTTTGATTCGGAGGCGTGAGGGCGCTGCATAATTTTTACCACGCTGCGCAGGATGGCGTATCCTTTCCACAAACACTCGAAACCGGGCGGGCCATCCCCGGCGCGGTACAGATAGCCAACGAGTTGGCGATCGCATCATCGCTTCACCCACGGAGAGTTTTTTTGAAGTCAGCAGTTGCAGCACTTTGCCCTCGCCCGCGTCGAACACCAGGTCGGCGGGCAACCCTGGTGCGGTCCGGCCCATGAGCGGCAGGAGCATGATCCGCCAGGCGATCACGGCATCACGGGCGATGGCGCGCAGCAGTACGGTGGCATCGCGGTTTTAATGTTTCAAAATCTTGCAGCCGCTTTTCATCACCCGCTGCCATTCTTCGATCCGCCAGCGCCGAACATACCAGCGCACGCACTTGAGGACTTGCTTCGCCGAGGCCACTTGCACGGTCGTGAACAGAAGCCACTTGATAGCAGTGGCGGCGGGCGGGGGATTTTTCTCCACCACGTGCACCGCCCACAGTCGCAGCGGCGGGCGATCGCGCAGGTGCGCGCGCTGGGCGCGCTCAGCGTCACCTCTTGGTCGCGGAGTTCGACGTGGGCCGCTCGGGCGGGCCGCTAGGCAACCGTTTCGGGGGGGTGGAGTAGGTGCCGGTCCGCTGCACGCGGGGGGCGGGCAGGGTCCAGTGCCCTTGGGCTGCCAAATCGCGCAGCGCGTGGGCGGTGGTGGCGACCTGCCAGTCGCCTTTGGCGTCGCGCAACTCTAGCCGACGGCACAGTTCGCGGGCCAGTTGCGTGCGCGTCGGGGTCGGCTGCGCCTGAAGTAGTTGGCGCACGACGGTGAGGTTGACGGGTTGGGCCAAGCGTTGTGATGGGGAGTAGCGGGTGCATCCACCTTGGCATAGGGGAAACCGATAAGGAAGTTCCGCTATTTTTTGTGGGCCAAGCACAGTGGTAGGCACAAACCCTGGCGTCTGCCCGGCCTTGCTCATTTCGTTTTGCGGTGAATGCTAAACCCGCCTTGGGGTCGACGAGCGGCGAGGCAAAGTTTCTCGATTCATTTTTTGATTTACGCGCCAACGGCTTGGTCCTGGCAAACTCGTGTAACGTCGGCCAACTCGGATATAAGGCGCTGGTTTTGGGCGGGCGTTCCCACGGAAATTCGCACCCATTCAGGCAAGCCGTAGGACTTTACCGGCCGAACGATGACACCTTTCAGTTGCAGGGCGGTAAACACCCGCGCGCCGTCGCCCACTCGCACCAGCATGAAGTTCGCGACGCTGCGCACAACTTCGAGTCCAAGCACTTCGCAACCTCGCACGAGGGCCTCGAGGCCCGTGCGGTTTTCTCTCGCCGTTTTTTCTGCGAAATCACAGTCGTCCAGCGCGGCCAAAGCAGCCGCTTGCGCGATCGCGTTGACGTTGAAAGGTTGCCTCACGCGGTTAAGCAAGGCGCACATTTCCGCACTACCGTAGCCGTAGCCCACGCGCAGAGATGCTAGCCCGTAAATCTTGGAGAACGTCCGCAGACACAGCACTTTTCGCTCCTCGGCGATCAGGGGACGCAAGTCGGGGGCGTTGGCGAGGAATTCCGCATAGGCTTCGTCAAACACCGCGACAACGTGTTCGGGAAGTGCCCGCGCAAAAGCCAATAGTTCCGCCTCAGTGTTCGCCGTCCCCGTCGGGTTGTTGGGAGTGCAAACGAACACCAGTTTTGTGCGCGGCGTGATCGCGGCCGCGATTCCGTCCAAGTCATGGCGCCATTCGCGCAATGGCACTTCGACCGGCGTGGCGCCAAACAACCGCGTCATCAGTTTGTAAACCACAAATGCCGGCGCGGCCATAACCACTTCGTCCCCTTCCCGGAGAAACACGTGACCGAGCAATTCGATAATTTCGTTTGAGCCGTTCCCGACGATAAATTGTTCAGCACTCAGCCCCCATCGCGTCGCCAGCTTTTGCCTCAATGCCAAACATCCGCCCTCGGGATACAGTTCGGCGTGCTCCAGCGCACGTTTCGCCGCCGTCACCGCGAGCGGCGAAGCACCCCATGGGTTTTCATTTGAGGCCAGTTTGATAATTCCCGCCGGATCGAGCCCTAATTCGCGCGCCACATCCTCGATGGGCTTGCCCGGTTCATAGACCGGTTGCGTGAGCACGGGCGTTTTCACCAACATTTCAAGTTTCATACCGTCACTGGAACATGGTTAGCCCGTTGCGCGGAAGCACGAAATCGCGTTGTGCGCGTGTCACCTGCGCCCTCATTCGGCGGCCCACTGCGCCGGTGCGATCCCACGAACACTATTTCCGGCTCGCGACTCGCACCCACGTCATCCCCGCCGCCTCCGCCGCGCGCATTCCCGGCTCCGCATCCTCAAAAACGAGGCACCGCGTCGGCTCCACCCCCATATTCTTTGCCGCCAATAAGAACATGTCAGGTGCTGGCTTCCCGTGCGCCACATCGTCGGCGGACACCACCACCCCGAACAACGAAGCCAGACCCTTCAACCGCAGGGTATGCGAGACGATCTCACGCGGACCGCCGGACGCGACCGCCACCGGATGCGTCGTCGCGACCCGCCGTGCAAATGCGACCACCGGCTCAATCAACGGTGCCTCGTGTGTCCGAGCAGAAAACAGCGCTTCTTTCTCGTGAAACACCTTCCGAGGATCGATCTTCAATCCGTAGTGGGCCGCCAGCAGCTCCGCGACCCGCAAAGTCGGCACGCCACCCAGCGAGTAAAACAAGTCTTCGCTCAACGTCCCCGGCATCCCTACCCGCCGCAACACCTCGTCCCACGCCAAATAATGTAACGGCATTGTGTCCACGAGTGTGCCGTCGAGATCGAAGATGTAGGCCGCGAAGTCGCCCGGAGGAATATCCAATTGCATACCCTGCTAAAATTTTCACGCCTGGCACCGAGCGCAAGCCCTTCCCCAAAGAAACTGCGTTCGCACCTGAATCAAACGAGCAAGAGTTTCACCGTCGCCGCGAGCAGCACGAGCGCCAGCACCGGGCGCAACTGCGTCGGCCGGGCCAGCTGACTACCCCACCGCGAACCAAGCAAGCCACCCGTCGTCGCCGCGACCGCCAGCCAAGGCCAAGCCGTCGACAATTGACTCAACGATCCGACATGTCCGAGAAGGCCCGCCAAAGAGTTTACCAAAATAAACGGCGCCGAAACCGCTGCAGCCGTTTTCGCCTCAGACCAACGGCAAAACAAAATTAGCGGAGTTAAAAAAATTCCACCGCCCACACCGATCAGCCCGGCAACCAAGCCGATCGACGCGCCTGCAACAATAATCGCCCAAATCGGCGGTGACCGCAACTCCGCCCTCATTGTCACCGGCAGAAAGAGCCGCCCCGCCGCAAACAAAAGCGCCGCGGCCACGAGCAATCGAAACACCGACGCACTGAGCTGCCAGCCGCCGCCCAAATAAGCGAACGGCGCGGCGACCACTGCAAACGGCCAAAATAACCGCCACACAAAATGTCCGGCCCGGACAAAGATTACCGTGCCGATCAGCGAGACCACGACATTCAACACGAGCGCCGTCGGCTTCATCGCTGCCGGGTCGAAGCCGGCAAGCGCCATCACGGCCAAATAGCCGGACGCGCCACCGTGCCCAACGCTCGCGTAGAGCGCAGCCACCAAAAGAAAGGCGCCGGCGATCACGCCCTCCCTCCCGACTGAAGCGGAATCACCCACCCCGAGCGGTTGGCCTTCCGGGCCACGGACCACTCCGCCCACGCCGTGCGGCGCAGGCCATTCGCAGGAGTTCGGGGGTGCTCATCCATCGCGCACGTGAGTGGCGGAGGCACCGATTGCCTGTCAATCCCTCTGACGCCATCTGTGCAAACCAGACTCCGAGTCATTCGGTATCCCCGAACTTCACGCCCTCTGCCGCCATTTTCTCCGGATGCGCCGCGTGCCGCGGCAACCCCAGCGCGATCACCCCCGCCACCATCGCGAATCCGAAGGCCCCCCACAGACATCCCGGGAGCCCTCTCCACTGAAAAAGCGCCCCCGACAACAGGCACCCCATCAGCCGTCCGCCCGCGTTTGCCATATAGTAAAACCCCACGTTCAGCGCGACTTGGTCGCCATCCGTGTAATCGAGAATCAGGTAAGAGTGGACCGCCGAGTTGAGCGCAAACACCGCGCCAAACACCGCGAGCCCGACCACGATCACAACGCCCGCCGGCGCCCCCGCCGCGAGCGACAACGGCACCGCGGCCGCGACACCCGCGAGCCCAAAGGCCAGACCCGCCGCAACCCTGCCCGCCGGCGCCCGCCCGCGCAACACCGCCGGCGCGACCGACTGCACCAGGCCGTAACCAATCACCCAGCACGCCATGAACGACCCGACCCGCGCCCCGCTCCAGCCGAGCGAGGCGCTCAAAAACACCGGTACCCCCACCACGAACCAAATATCGCGCGCGCCAAAGAGAAAAAACCGCGCCGCCGACAGCACGTTCACCGCCCGACTCTTCGCAAACAGGTCCCCCCACCCCGCCTTCTGCTTCGCCTTGCCCATCGCCGCCGGCAACGCCGCCCACGCCGCGACCCACACCACCACCAACGCCCCCGCCATCAGGCCCAATGCGCCTGCGAACCCCGCCGCACTCAGCAAAAAACCACCGAGGAAAAAGCCCACGCCTTTCAACGCATTCTTCGATCCCGTGAGGATCGCCACCCACCGGAACAGCGCCCCCCTCCCCTCGTCGCCCGTCGGCACGAGCACCTTGATCGCACTCTTCGCACTCATCTTCGTAAGATCTTTCGCGATACCCGACAGCGCCTGCGCTGCCATCACATAGCCCACCGAGATTCCCGCCGACCACGCGGGACTGAGCAACGCGAGCATCCCCAACGCCACCACCTGCAACGCCAGTCCCGCAAGCAACGTCAACCGCAGCCCCATCCGACTCGCCAGCCACCCGCCGAACAAATTCGTGACAATCCCGAAAAACTCGTAGAACAAGAACAGCATCGCCAGTCGCACCGGCGGGTAGCCGAGCTGCGCGAAGTGCAACAGCACGAGCATGCGCAGCGCTCCGTCCGTGAGTGTGAACCCCCAATACGCCGCCGTGACCACGATGTAATTCCGCTGATTCACGTCAGGTCATTTCCGATCATCTCCGCCGGTAGCCGCGAGCGTGAGCGAGTGGTCCGCGCCACGCCAACGGATGAATTCACCCGCGCCTCTCACAGCGAAACCGCTACCTTCCGCGTCAGCTCCGCCATCCGGTTCGAATAACCCCACTCGTTGTCATACCACGCGTAGATTTTCACCATCCGTTTGTTCACCACCATCGTCGAAAGCGCGTCGATGATCGCCGACCGCGGGTCGCCCTTGTAGTCCACCGACACCAACGGCCGCGTCTCGAAACCCAAAATCCCTTGCAACGGCCCACTCTCGCTCGCCGCCTTCAGCAACGCGTTTACCTCCTCGACCGTCGTGTCGCGCTTCATCTGGAAAACACAATCCGTCAGCGAGCCTGTCAGCAACGGCACGCGCACGGCGTGTCCGTTCAACTTCCCGAGCAACTCCGGATAAATCAGCCCGATCGCCGTCGCGCTCCCCGTAGTCGTCGGGATGAGCGACATCCCCGCCGCCCGCGCCCGCCGCAGATCCTTGTGCGGCGCATCGACGAGCGTCTGCGTGTTCGTCACATCGTGCAGCGTCGTGATCGCCCCGTGCTCGATGCCGATCCCCTCGTGCATCACCTTGACGATGGGCGCGAGACAGTTGGTCGTGCACGACGCGTTGGTGAGGAGCCGGTGCTTCGCTGGCTCATAGAGCCCATCGTTCACGCCCATCACGAGATTGAGCGCATCACCTTTTACCGGCGCCGCTACGATTACCTTTTTCACCCCGCGCTCGAAATACACCGCGAGCTCCTCCGCCGTGCGAAATTTGCCGCTGCACTCCAGCACGATCTCGACGCCATGCGCCGCCCACTCCACGTCGCCCGGCTTATTGTGTTCCGAAAACGCGAGGGTCGTCGCGCCCACCCGAATCATATTTTTTCCACCGACGCCCTCGGCGACCGCCTCATGGGCCCAACGGCCCTGCACGGAGTCAAACGTGAGCAAATGCGCCGCGCACTCCGCGCCACCCTTGGGCTCGTTGATCAGCACCACCTCATACTCCGGCCAGCCCCATGCCGCGCGTAGCGTCAGCCGCCCAATTCGGCCAAATCCATTGATGCCAATTTTCGTTTTCTTCATGGTAAAAATCTCCGCGCATGACCGTCGCGCCGCTCACCCACCTCGACACTGCCCCGAAGCCTTGGCCGGTTCGCCCGCGCGCACCCACGCACAGGACGCCTCAATCTGCTTGAGCCGCGCGAGGTCGCGCTTGAACACCCTGTTCTCCCGCGCGCAGTCCTGCAAACACGCCAGATTCACCTTCAATTCCCGCGACGGTTTCGTCGCCAACTCGTAGATCACCCAATTTCCTTGCCGCTCGCTCTCGACCAACCCGCGCTCCCGTAAATAAGCCAGATGCTTGGAAATCTTCACCTGCGGCTCGCCGAGCACCTCCTGAAAGTGACACACGCACACCGGTCCCTGCGCGAGCACGTTGAGCAACCGCAAACGCGTCACGTCGCACAAGCACTCGTAGATTCTCACCAGCTCCATCTTTTGATCGTATTCCTTTGCCGGAATACGCTTCAAGCCCCAATTCCACGCGCCGCCGTATTGTCACGTCACTCGCCGTCAACCGCGCACGGCCGCGCCTGCCGCCGCCCGCCGCTCCAGTTCGTCCACCAACCGACCGCCGAGACCGCCCCCGCGCGCCGCCGGCGCCACCAATGAGCGCAACAACGCATCTCCACCCTCCACCTCCGCGCTCACCGCGCCCACGACCGCACCATCGGCATGTCGTGCCACCAGAAAACTCGCGACGTGCACCGCGCCGTCGCCGTGCGGCAGGCCCGCCTCGCGCCACAGCGCTGTGATCGCCGGCACGTCCGCCGGTGTCGCCGCCACAACGACCATCACGTCTTCGCGTATCATCCGACTTCGAATTTATACGCGGTGCTGAACGCACACACGACAAATTCACCGACGGCCGCGCCGTCGGTCCATTGCGCGATAGCGGCCCTCGAACTCTCCTCGGCCGGGATTTCTCCCCGCCCAAATCCCGCCGCTACCAAGAGCGCGTGCAGCTCCGCCACGAGCGTCGCGTCGCCCCCCCCCCCCCCACCCTTGCTTGGCCGCCACGACGGACGGTATTTCTGCGACGCCGCAAACGGGCCGCAGCCGCGCGGGGCATCGGCCTCTCATTCCAATTCGCTATCAGAATTAGCTCAACCGGCTTGGAAGCAGGAGCCTGCTGACGGGAGATTTTCTGCTGATATGGGGCCAATCCTGAAAGCCAATGGGAAGAACGCGCTGCTCGCGCCATAGCGGGCGCGCGAGAAGTCACGGAACTTCGCTGCACCAAATAATCCGAGTGTTTCCATGGTAGTTGGTTTTAACCGAACTGACGGAACACGCCTGCGCCGGACGCAGACTTTCTTCGCGCGGAGAAATCGCATTGTGTTTCCTGAAGCGTAGTTTTGAACCGGTCGAGTCCTCCTCAACTTCAGCCCTGCCCCATCCGCTCGTCCTATGAAAAAATACCTCGTCGAATTCATCGGCACCTTCTTCCTCATCTTCACCATCGGCTGCACCGTGATCAGCCCGGGAGCCGGGGCGATGGCGCCCCTCGCCATCGGGGCCTCGCTCATGGTCATGATCTTCGCCGGCGGTCACGTCTCCGGCGGTCATTTTAATCCCGCCGTCTCCCTCGCGGCCCGCATCCGCGGTAAGCTCTCAGGCGCCGACCTGATCCCCTACTGGCTCGCGCAGTTCGCCGCCGCTGCCGTCGCCGCGTGGGCCATGCACTTTATCAAACTCCCGAATGCTGCCGTCCCGTTCGCCATCGGCTGGAAGGCCGCGTTACTCGCCGAATTCCTCTTCACCTTTGCCCTCGCATGGGTCGTCCTGAACACCGCTACCGCCAAAGGCACGGCCGGCAATTCCTTCTACGGCCTCGCCATCGGCATGACCGTGATGACAGGCGCGTATGCAGTCGGCGGTGTGTCGGGCGGCGCGTTCAACCCCGCCGTCGCCGTCGGAGCGATCCTCATGGGCCTCCAGACTTGGGACAACCTGTGGGTCTTTCTCGTCGGCAATTTAGGCGGCGGCGCCGTCGCCGCGCTCACCTACAAGCTCGTCAACGGCGACGAATAATCAGGCCTCCCTCCGGGCACGAATCAGGCGCGCAGCACTGCGCGCCTTTTTTTTCGTGCCCCCCCCCACCTGCACCCGCGCCCCCACCACTGCCCTCGTTACCGCCGCACCCCGCGGTGCAGTCGGCTCACGGGCTTCGCCGCCGCCGCCACCGTGTCGGCCAACGCCTTCTCATCGAACAGCGCCGAGTAGATGTAGGGGAAGCCCTCGATTTTTTTCCGCTCCACCGTCACGCCCATGTAGCGCTCAATGCTGCGCGCGTCCCGCACGTCATCCTCGGTCACGAGGGTAAACGCATCGCCCGTGTTCTGCGCCCGGCCCGTGCGGCCGATGCGGTGAACGTAGTCCTCGGCGTTCTCCGGCACGTCGTAGTTGATAACGTGTGACACCCCCGCGATGTCGAGACCGCGCGCCGCGATATCCGTCGCCACTAGGACCTCGAACTTGCCGCTCTTGAAACCATCCAGCGCCTCGATGCGCTCCCGCTGGCTGCGGTCCGAATGCATCACGCCGACCGTGTGACCCTTGCTTTCCAAGCGATGCGCGATGCGGTCCGCCCCCATCCGAGTGCGGGAAAAAATCAGCACGCTCTTAAAGTCCGTCTGGTCCAGCAGCAGCTGCAGTAAATCGAACTTCTGCGACGCCACGACCGGATAAAACGCATGGGACACCGTCTCCGCCGGCGAACGCTGGCGGCCAATCTCCACCTTCAAAGGATTGTTGAGCGCCCAGCCCGCGAGTTGCTCCAATTCTGGCGGCAGCGTCGCCGTAAAAAACAGCGTCTGACGATTTTTCGGACATTTTTGGACGATGCGCTTCACGTCGGGCAGAAAACCCATGTCCAACATCCGGTCCACTTCGTCGAGCACGAGGATGTCCACGTCGGCCAGCGACACGTTCCCTTGTTCCATGTGGTCGAGCAGCCGGCCCGGCGTCGCCGCCAAAATATCCATCCCGCTCTTGAGGTCCTCCAACTGCTTCCCATAGCCCACTCCACCGTAGACGATCGTCACGCGGAGATCAGTAAATTTGGAAAATTTCTGAAACGCCTCCTCGACCTGTAAGGCCAGTTCGCGCGTCGGTTCGAGAATCAGGCAGCGCAATTTTCCATGCGTGCCGAGGCGTTGGATGATCGGCAGCGCAAACGCCGCCGTCTTGCCCGTGCCCGTCTGCGCCGAACCGATGACGTCCCCACCCTTCAGCACCACCGGAATCGCCTGCGCCTGGATCGGCGTCGGCGTCACATAGCCCATTTCCTGCACGCCGAACGCCAGCGCATCCGATAAGCCCAACGCCGTAAAAGCCGTGTCCATCTTGGGCACATCCACCGGCACCGCCGGCTTGATCGCCGTCGTGCGCGGATGGTCAAACGTCTTATCGATGACCGGACGTTCGCGCTCGCCCCGCGGCCCACCGCGCGCGGCACCGCCACCCCCACGAGAAGGCAAACCCCGACCGCCGCGATCCTCGCTCCTGGGGCCATAGTCATCCCGGCGAGGACGCGCCTCGCGCCCGTCGCCAGCACCTGCCGCGCGGGGCTCGCGGGGCGGTTCGTCGCGCGGATCACGCGGCTGGCCGCGATATTTGTCGTACGGCCGTCCATCGTGGCTTGGCCCACCCCCCCGCTCGGGGCGCGACTCCCCGCGCGACGTGGCGGCGGAGGGCTTCGCATGGGAAACAGGTTTTGCCGCTTCGGTTTGAGCCGGCTTTTTGGCACGCGACGGCGAGATTTTCTCGCGCAGCTTCGCAAATATTTTCTTCAGCATGAGCAGGTGATGGAATGTCCACAGTCTGTGAACCCTCCGGCATTGCAACTCCGGATATGCCCCGATCGCGCCGTCCGCCACCGTCTCATCTTCGCCCAGTTTAACCGCGACGCTTGGAACCTAACATAATAGTATAATTGAAGTTTACATTAAACACTGGCGGGGAACTCCCGCTTCGCCGCCAGCGTGCACATTCTCGCCTATCCGGCCGACCGCCAGACCGCGGCGGGGCCGTCGGCCGAGATCGCCACCAGCGGCGACACCCATCCCGTCGTTATCCGCCGCCCGCTATCCGCCTTGGTGAAGGCCAGCCTCGTCACGTCCCAGAAAGGTGCCACCGGCGGATCGCGACCGCCCGGTTACTCGTCATCGTGCCCCCGTTGACCACCCTCTGCACCCAGCGTTCACCTTGATCACCTTCGCGCTTGGCTTGTCCTGCTTCCTCCGCCCAACTTCCCAACGCTCCTCGCCACGCATGAACAACGACACCCGCTGGCTCGCCCGACTCGGCATCGACCAAGGCCTCTTCACCCGCCCCCAAGCCCTCCAAATCCGTAACGCTCTCGGCGCCGGCGGCGACATGATGGCCTTCGCCCAAGGCCTCATCGACTCCGGCATCGTCACCGATCTCGACACGCTTGAAAAACTTGCCGACCTCGCCCTCACCAAAGGCAAGAACGGTCCCCCGGCTGCCGACCCTTTCGACGACAACGCGACTCAGGCTCCCTTCGTTCAAACCGGCGCTGCCGCCCATGCCCGCAGGCTTTCCACCGACCTCGGCACCGACCACACCCCAGCCCCGCCGACGACCTCGGGCCTCGGCCCCGTGGCTACATTCGCCTTCGAAACGATTCAAACGCTCAGCGACACCGCACTGGCCACCGCCCTCCGCACCCTGCTCCGCGCCACCGCCAACGACGGCGCCAGCGACCTCCATCTCTGCACTGGTGCCCGTCCGTTCATCCGGAAAAATCGCGCGCTCGCCTTCCTCTCCGACTATTCCCTCACCGCGCAAGACGCCCTCCGCCTCAACGTCGCCTTGCTCGCCGACCACCAGAAAAAAATCTTCCTCGATAAAAAAGACTACGATTATGCCTTGGCCCTGAGCGACGTCGACCGCTACCGCGTCAACCTGATGTTTCACAAGAACGGCGCCGCCGGTGCCTACCGCATGATCCCGGCGGATACGCGCACGCTCGCAAACCTCGGCTACGCCCAGCACATCGCGACCCTCCACAAACTCCTCTCCTACCACAACGGCCTCATTCTCATCACCGGCCCCGTCGGCTCCGGCAAGACCACCACCCTCGCCTCGATGGTCGCCTACCTCAACGAGACCCGCACCGACCACATCATCACCGTCGAAGACCCCATCGAAGTCGTCCACCTCTCCAAGGGCTGCAACGTCACCCAGCGCGAAGTCGGCCCACACACCCGCTCCTTCGCCACCGCCCTCAAAGGGGCCCTCCGCGAAGACCCCGACGTCATCGTCATCGGCGAACTCCGCGACCTCGAGACCATCGAGATGGCGATCAGCGCCTCCGAGACGGGCCACCTCGTCATCGGCACAATGCACACCAGCGACGCCGCCACGACCCTCAACCGCCTGCTCGACGTGTTTCCTCCGGCGCAGCAAACGCAGATTCGCTCCAGCGTCGCCGAGAGTCTCCGCGGCGTCGTCTGCCAACGCCTCCTCCCGGCCGTCGACGGCACCGTCGTCCTCGCCTGCGAAATTCTCGTCAGCAACACGGCGATTCAAAACCTCATCAAAGAAGGCAAGTCCACGGGCCTGAAAAATACGATGGAGACGGGCCTGAAGGATGGAATGTGCCTCATGGACAACGTCGTCCTCGCCCTCTGGAAGGACAAAAAAATCACCGCCGAAACCGCCCACGCCAACATCACCAACCGCGTCCTCAAGGCGAAGATCAACTAACCATGGCCGCCATCGACACCCTCCTCCGCACCATGCTCGAAAAGGGCGGCTCCGACCTCCACCTCACCGTCGGCCTCCCGCCCGTGCCGACGCTTGCCGCGCAGCTCACAACACCTAGTTTTCTTCTATGACCACCCTCGATCGAATTACCCACAACCCCGCTGTCATGGGCGG
>CAMBVX010000048.1 GCA_945871085.1 Opitutus sp. GAS368
CCCGGGCGATTTTCCCCCGACCCGGCCGGTCTATTCTTAGACTTCCGCTGCGGTTGGGCGGTCAAGGGTGCTGCACCGTATCCGGACGCGCCTCGCTTTGACCGTAGCGGTCAAAGCCTACAGCAAGCCCTGCAGCATAGAAGGCAGCCGCTGCAGCGAATTCGCGATGGACGCGCGGGCGAGACTCGATTCAGGACCGTCGGAGCCGTAGAGGATTCGCCAGCCGTCGAGCCTGAGCCAGGCGTCGGCCTCAACGGGAGCGACCTGTTCGAAGCCGCCGGAAATGCCCGAGTGGCGCGCGAGGTGATCGGCGACTTGCACGGCGGCCGCGAAGAGGCGGTGGCGCGGCGCGCGGTCAGGGTCGTTGTGATACTGGACGGCGCTGACGATCTCGTCCGAGAGTTGGTGGCTGGTCAGATAGTGCGCACCGATGCGACCGTGATCCCAACCGATGAGCTCGCGCTCGAGCCGGCAGAATTCCGCCGGAGTGGTCGCGGGTGTCGCGATGAGGGTGCGGAGTTCTTCGGGGAACGCATACGCCATGACGACTTTGCCGACGTTGTGCAGCAAGCCGACAAGGTAGTCGGTATCGTCGTCGATATCGAGGGACGTGGAGGCGAGGATTTCCCGCGCAAGAATGGCGGTGGCGATACTGTGGGTCCACAGATCCTTCCACGGCAGCGTGGGCGTGGTGGTCTGCTGCAGTTGGTCGAGTTCTTCGATGATGGGCGTGGCCATCGACAACTGGCGGATCTGGCGCAGGCCGAGGAAAAAGACGGCCTCTTCGATGTTGTTCACCCGGGTGGAGAGACCGAAATAAACCGAGTTCACCATGCGCAGCAGCCGGGCGGAGAGGGACGGGTCGCGACGGATGACTTCGGCGATTTGCGAATTCAGGCTGCCATCGGAACGCACGAGATCGCCGAGCGCGCGATTGATACTTTCGAGCGACGCGAGCTTGGGGCAGGCGTTGATGCGCTGGATGATTTCCTCTTCGCGCGTCGGAGCGGTGCGCGCGGGCAAAGTCGGTGGCATGGCAGTGAGCATGTGGTCGACCAGTGATCGGCTGGAGTGCGCCGGCCTTTAGCGCGATTCTCCTTAAGTGTTCGCGATTTTGCGCCGTAGACGGCGCAAGAAAAAGTGCAGCCCGCGAAACTTCAATCGCTCCTCCAGACTGCGGTCGGCCATCACAAAGCCGGTCGGCTCGCCGAGGCCGAGACGCTCTACCGTCAGGCCCGGGGGGCGGCGCCGCGGAGTTTTGACGTGCTCCATCTGTCCGGTCTCGTCGCCTACCAACAGGCGCGGGTGACGGAAGCGGTGGAGCTGCTGGGGCGCGCCCACAAACTCGACCCGCGCTCGGCTGTCTGCGAAATGCGGTTCGCGCTCGCCTTACTCGCGGTGAAACGCACGCCGGAGGCGGAGGCTCATTTTCGGCACGCGGTCGCAGTAAAACCGGATTTTTGCGAAGCGTGGGACAACCTCGCCTATTGCCTAAAAGTGCAGGACCGACTCGCGGAGGCCATTGCCTGTCACGTCAGGGTCGTCGCGCTGAAGCCCGACTTTGCGATGGGTTGGTATAACTACGGGCTCACACTCAGTCTGTCGGGTCGGATCGCCGAAGCCCTGACGTGCCACGAGCGAGCGCTCGTCGCGGATCCGAGTTATGCGATGGCGCGGTTTGGGCGGGCCCAGGCCCTGCAGCAGGCGCACCGCCTCCCGGAGGCCGTGGCGGATTACGCGACGTTTCTCGAACTCCAGCCGAAACACCACGAGGCGCGCAGCTATCGGCTTTTTGCGCTGCACAATCTGGATGAGATTTCGCGGGAGGAGCTTTTTGCCGAGCACGTCGCCTATGGCCGCGCGGTCACCGCGCCGCCGCCGCCGAGGCTGCCGAATGCGCCCGACCCGGCGCGGCGCCTGCGCGTCGCCCTCCTGTCGCCGGACTTTCGCACGCACTCCTGTGCGTATTTTATCGAGCCGTTGCTCCAGCACCTGGATCGCGCCGAGTTCGAGGTGTATCTTTATCACGATCACTTTCGCGAAGACGAAGTCACGGCGCGGTTCAAACCCCTCGCGGCCGTGTGGCGCAACTTCGTCGGTCAGCCCGGGCCCGCGGTCGAGCAGGCGATTCGCGCGGACGCACCGGATATCCTCATCGATTTGGCGGGGCACACCGGCATGACGAACCGGCTGCCGCTCTTCGCGGGTCGGCTCGCTCCGGTGCAGATGACGTATTTGGGTTATCCGAACACGACGGGATTGCCGGCGATGGACTACCGGTTGACCGACGCGCAGGCCGATCCGGTGGGTGAGGCGGACCGTTTTGCGACGGAGCAGCTGGTGCGTTTCGCGCCGACGGCGTGGACCTATGCGCCGCCGGCGGATGCACCCGCGCCGGTCGCGCCGCCGGTTGGGGCGCGCGGGCACGTGACGTATGGATGTTTTAACAACCTCGGAAAAATCACGGACCGCGTGCTTGCGCTGTGGGGCCGCGTGCTGCGCGCCGTGCCCGGAGCGCGTCTACGTCTGAAGGGACGCGGCCTGAGTGAAGCGCCGGTGCGGGCGCGTTACCACGAGCGATTCGCGCGAATGGGCGTGCCGGTGGAGCGCGTTGATTTACTGGAGCGCACGGCCGACACGAAGGCGCATCTGACGCTTTATCACGACGTGGATATCGCGCTCGACACGTTTCCTTACCACGGCACGACGACGACCTGCGAGGCGCTCTGGATGGGCGTGCCGGTGGTGTCCCGCGTGGGCGATTGCCACCTATCGCGCGTGGGAGCCAGCCTGCTCACCGCGGTGGGCCACGCGGATTGGCTGGCGCAGACCGACGACGATTATGTGCGGGTGGCCGCGACGTTGGCCAACGATCCGGCTGGACTCGGGCGCGTGCGTGCGGGATTGCGCGCCGAGCTCCGGGCTTCGCCGCTCCTGGATCATGCCGGGCAAGCCGCGCGCTTCGGGGCAGCGCTCCGGGCCTGTTGGGGCGAGTGGTGCGCGTGCACCGCGCGCGCCGTGTGATCGCCCGCGGTATTTCCCTCCGCTATCATTTGTTTGATCCGATAGACTGTTTTTTTATCTCCCATGATCGCTTCACCGGTTCCCCGCGCCACCTTGATGCATGTCGTCAAAACGATGCCCTCGGCCCCGCAAATTCTCGCCCGCATCGGTCACTTGATGTGTTCGATGGATGCGCAGCTGGAGGACATTACCGATCTCATTAAGCGGGACGCGGCGCTCACGGCCTGCATCATCCGGATTTCCAATACGGCGGCCTACAACACGGGTGCTCCCTTTGCCTCGCTCGAGGAAGCGCTGGCCCGCGTGGGGCTCACGGAGGCTTACCGGCTGACCGGATTCGCGGCCATCGCGCAGGTTTCGGATGGCCGTCTGTTTCGCTATAATGTCAGCGGGGCGCAGCTCCGCGAAAACTCGCTGCTCACCGCCCTCGTGATGGAGGCTCTCGCCCGTCCAGCCGGCGTGGATGCGCGGGCGGCTTACACGGCGGGCCTCTTGCGCTCGATGGGCAAGCTGGCGCTGGACCGTCTCACCCGCGACCGCGCTTACGAAGGCGGCAGCGGCGTCCGCAGTCCGTTGGCCGAGTGGGAAACGGGATTTATCGGGCTCAACAATTGCGAGGCGGCGGCGATCATCCTTGAGGAGTGGCGATTCCCGGAGGCGACGGTGGCGGCGATTCGCGACCATTACGCTCCGGAGGCGGACGGCGCGTTGGCGGCGCTACTCAACCTTGCAGCCGGCGCAGCGGAGCGCAGCGGACATCGGTTGCCCGGTGAACTTTGTTATTGGGTGCTCTCGCCGGAGAAACTCGCGGCGGCCGGAGTGACCGAGGAAGCCTTGAGCGAGGCCACCCGCCGCGCGCTGGAGCATTTCGGGGCGGTGCGTGCGGCTCTGAGCTAAGGTGCGCGGGCTCTCGTTGGACGATGTTCGCGGGGGCGAGGAACGCCCGTTTAAGATTCCGGACAAAATCCGGCCATTTCCAGAGCGAATGTCACTTAATAAGTGACAAGTGGTTGGGGAGTCTTTTTCAGAGGGCGGTGACATTACAATACGCGCGGAACGGTCGTGCCGGCGCGCCCGGCTCGTGAGCGCTGTTGTGCCAGCGGGGATGCGCCGCAGAGTTCAGTTGTCCTTCGGGTAATCTGCCGTGCGCGCCGGGCGGTTGATGTCGGCGGCGGAGGGGAAATTTCTGCCGGTCGCGTTTTCGGCGCCGCGCATTCACCGTCTGGACAAAATTTGTGGCGATTAAGAAATTTAGATAACGCTTATTCAAAATCAGTTAAGATAGTTTATGATCTGGTGGCACCGGCTTTGCTAAACAAGCGCATCATGCCAACCGCCTCCGCGTTTTCACCGTCGCTCGCGCAACCCGCCGCCGATGCCTGCGCGCCGGAGCGGCGTCATGGCTTTCCTGCGACAGCGGACTGCTTCGGGCCGTCGCTCCCGCGCCGGCCTAGCGTCGCCTGAAAACATCTCGGATCGGTCCAACCTCCCCCCACTTAATCATGGATTCTACCGCGCTAAAAACCAGTCTCTTGGCTCAATCCAGTATCCTTGTTACCGGGGGTACCGGCTCTTTCGGCAAGGCGTTCGTCAAAACCGTGCTGGCACGTTTTCCTGAGGTTAAGCGTCTGGTGATTTTCTCGCGGGACGAGCTGAAACAGTTCGAGATGGCGCAGCAATTTTCGACGAGTCAGTATCCCGCCCTCCGCTACTTCATCGGCGATGTGCGCGATGAAAAACGTCTCCGTCGCGCGCTCGAGGGCATCGACGTCGTGGTGCATGCGGCGGCGCTCAAACAGGTGCCGGCCGCCGAGTATAATCCGTTCGAGTGCATCAAGACCAACGTGCTCGGCGCGCAAAACGTGATCGAGGCATGTCTCGATCTCGGAGTGAAACGCGTCGTCGCACTCTCCACCGACAAAGCGGCGGCCCCCATCAATCTCTACGGAGCCACCAAGCTCTGCTCCGATAAACTCTTCGTCGCCGCCAACAACATCAGGGGGGCGCGCGATGTGCGCTTCAGCGTGGTCCGCTACGGCAACGTCATGGGGAGCCGCGGGTCTGTCATTCCGTTCTTTTTGGAAAAAAAGAAGACCGGAGTTCTGCCGATCACCGATCCCGCCATGACGCGTTTCAACATCAGCCTCCAGCAGGCCGTGGACATGGTGCTCTGGGGTGTGCCGCACGCCCGCGGTGGAGAAATCCTCGTGCCGAAAATTCCGTCCTACCGCATTATAGATCTCGCCAACGCGATTTGTCCCGAGTGCGCCAAACCCATTGTCGGCGTGCGCCCTGGCGAAAAAATCCACGAGGAGATGATCACGGCCAGTGACAGCTACCACACCGTGGATCTCGGCGACTATTACGCGATTTTGCCCTGCGGAACCGACTGCCCCAAGGAGCCATACTGTGCGCAGACCGGCGCTCGCGCCGTGCCCGAGGGCTTCTGCTACAACAGCGGCACCAACGACGATTTTCTTTCGGTCGCGGAGCTTCGCAGCTTGATCTTCGATCCGGTCGAATCCGTGTCGCCGTTCCCGGTGGTGGCCCGCCGCCGCGTGGCGCGTCCGGTCCTCCAAGAGCTGGCTTCGGTCGCCTGACGAGCCGAGCCACGTTCCCTGTTTTGTCTATCGAGCCCAGACTAACGCCCAACCATCAACCTCGTCGAACCAATGATACCCTATGGCCGTCAGACAATCTCCGAAGACGACATTGAAGCCGTGGCCTCCGCGCTGCGTTCAAACCTCATCACCCAGGGTCCGGTGGTAGAAGTGTTCGAACACCGTTTCGCCGAACGAGTGGGTGCGAAGTATGCCGTGGCCGTAAATAACGCGACCTCGGCGCTTCAGCTGGCGATGCGAGTGGCGGGAATCGGCCAAGGGCATCGCGTTGTCACGTCGCCCATTACTTTTCTCTCGTCGGCGAATGCCGCCGTCTATGTCGGCGCAATCCCGGATTTTTCCGATATCGATGCGACCAGTTACACGCTGTCGCCTGCGGCGTTGGTGAATAATTGGAAACCAGATACGCGGGCTGTCGTGGCCGTAGACTATGCGGGGCAAGCCTGCGATTTGCCGGAAATTTCCCGAGTCGCAAGGGCCAGGGGCGCGGTGGTGATTAGCGACGCATGTCATGCGGTGGGCGGCGGTTTTCACGCTGCGGGTGATGGCGACCGAACGTGGTGCCTGGGTGGGAACCCCTGGGCCGACATCACGGTGTTTAGTTTTCATCCGGTAAAAACGATGACGACCGGAGAGGGCGGCATGCTGGTCACAGATCGCAAAGATTTGGCGGATCTGGCTCGGTCGCTTCGATCCCACGGAATGGTCCGTGATGCGGCTCGATTTGAAACCCCCGATGATGACCCGGTCCTCGGCGAAAAGGGGCCTTGGTTTTACGAAATGCAATCGCTCGGATGGAACTTCCGGATGACCGAATTCCAGGCTGCACTGGGCTTGTCGCAGCTTAGCCGACTCGACTCGTTTCTAGCCCGCCGCCGTGAAATTGTTGCGACCTACAACGCGGCGTTTTCCGATCTTGAGTGGTTTCGAGTTCCCCGGCTGAGACATTTGGCCGATGGCGACACGACCTCGTGGCACCTCTACACGGCCCAGGTGGATTTTCCGATGCTGGGCCGCACACGCACGCAAGTGATGGCGGAGTTGGCGTTGGCCGGGGTGGGAGCCCATGTGCTCTACATCCCGGTTCATCTGCAGCCGTGGTATCGAAAGAACTACGGCTATCGGCCCGGGATGTGTCCCGTCGCAGAGGAGTTCTATCGTCGAGCCCTCACGTTGCCGCTGTATCCGATGATGTCCGAGGTGGATGTGGCCCAAGTAATTTCTGCGGTTCGCGCGCTGGCTCCAGCCGTGACGAATGCGGTCGCCGCCGCCGCTTGATCAAACCTGAGCCCGTCGTTTTCGATTGAATCATTCCCCGCCAGATCACTCACCACCGTTGCACAATCGGCACCGGCTCGCCGTCGCCCGAGGCAAGTGCCCGGTCGCCGAGGCATTTTACGCCCGCGCGCTGAGCCTGCCGCTTTTTCCGGCGATGACCGGTGCGGATGTGGCTCGCGTCATCGCCGGGGTCTTCGCCCTCGCGCCCCAGTGCGCCCTTTGCCCCTCACCATGAGTGCTCTCACCGCCACCGATCCCCTTTGTTTGCTGGAACAGATGCAGGCCGATCTGGCCGGACAGCCGGAACTCTATCGGCCCACGGAATTCTGGCGCGCGGCCTCGGCGCGGATTGCGGCCGAGCTCCGCGCCGACGGTTTTGAGAACTTTCGCCGACTGGAAACCGCGCGTAGTTTTTTCGTGCCGTCGTATGGACCGCCGGGAAACATGCTCACAGCGGCGGAGGTCGCGCAGATCGAGGCTTTGATGTTGGCCACGGCGCCGCGCGGATCGAAAAAACACGCGACACTGCTGGAGTTGCTCTCGGGCCGCGCGTGGGCGCTGTCCGACTATCGCGTTTTCCTCGCGGGTGACCGACCGGAGATCGCGCCGGATCTGAGCGGAATTTCGGAAAGTGCGGAGGGGAATCCGCCAGATGTGTTCGAGGTGGACGGACGCCGTTTCAGCCGTTCGATGCTGAACTATTTGCACGGTCTCGTGTTTATCAAACAGGTGCTCGGTGAGACCGCCATCCGCACGGTGCTCGAGATCGGCGGCGGCTTCGGTACCTTGGGCGAGATCCTGCACAAAACCGGCGGAAACTATGCGTATGTCGATGTCGATATTCCACCGACGAGTGCGGTTGCATCCTATTATCTTGGACAGATTCCGGGACTGGACCTGGTCAACTACGAAGAGACCCGGGGTCAGGGGCCGATCCCGGTGCCCGGGGCCGGGCGGCAGCTGGTGATTTGTCCGTGGCAACTTCCGCAGCTGACCGGGGTGGTTGATCTGGTTTGGAACTATATTTCATTCCAAGAAATGGAACCGGACGTGGTGCGCTTTTATCTGGAGCAAGGTCGCAGGCTCGGTGCGCGCTACGTGCTCTTGCGCAATCTCCGCGAAGGGAAACAGCAACGGAGCGCGCAGTCTCCGCTCGGCGTGGCACAGCCGATTCTCGGTGGCGATTACGATGCTTTCCTTCCCGGCTATCGGCTCGCGGCCACCAACGTGCTGCCGTTCGGTTATCGCACGGTCGACGGTTTCCACTCGGAGTTGCGGCTCTATGTCCGGGCGTAACGTCATGCGCGCTCTCTGCATTATCCCGGCGCGCGGCGGCAGTCGTCGCATTCCCCGCAAAAATATCCGGCCCCTGCGCGGTCGGCCGTTACTGGGCTGGGTGATCGAGACGGCGCAGGCGGCGGGCGTATTCTGTGAGATTATGGTTTCAACGGATGACGCGGAGATTGCCGGAATTGCGCGGGAGTACGGCGCGGCTGTGCCATTCCCCCGATCCTTAGCGACCGCGACGGATCGCGCCACAACGACTGAAGTGCTCATCGAGGTGCTGGCGAACTACGAGTCGGCCGGTCACGGGTCTTTTGCGCTGGTGTGCTGTCTCTATCCGACGGCGGCCTTGCTCCAGCCCGAGCAGCTCCGCTTGGGTTTCGAGAAGCTGAATCACGAGGTCGCGCTGGACAGCGTCATGGCCGTGCAGGCCTATCGGCATCCGATCGAGCGCGCGTATCGGGAGCACGACGGACTGGTGCGGCAGACCGACCCCGCGTTGCACGACGTGCGCACGCAGGACCTGGTGCCGGCCTTTCACGACGCCGGTCAGTTCTACTGGTTCCGTCCGGAGCGGTTGGCCACGACAGGAGAAATTCTCGGAGAACGTTGCGCCCCCATCGTGCTCGCTCAGTGGGAGGCGGTTGATTTGGACAACGAGGCCGATTGGGCCTTGCTCGAACGGCTCGCCCCGGAGCGCGGCCTCGCCGAAGCGGGGGGCAGGTCGTGAAGATTGTTTTCCGCTGTGATGCCAATGAGGCGACCGGACTCGGGCACCTCAGCCGCTCGCTCGCGCTGGCTGAGGCGTTGCGCCGCGCGGGTGGTGAAGCGCGCTTCGTGGGCCACTGGAGCGGGCCGGCTTTCACGCTGCTCGCCGCGGCGGGCATGGAGTCGCGCCCCGCGAAATTCACCACCGGCACCACTGCGGATGCGGCCGAGCTCGCGCGCTGCGTCAGCGTCGAGGACGCCGATGGCGCGTGTGTCGACAGCTACGCGATCGACGCCGCGTGGCTGGCAAACGTGGCCGCCGACGGAGTCGCCGTCGTGCTCATTGATGATTTTGCGCGGTTGTCCGATTACGGTGATTGCGCAGGGGTCTTAAACTTCACGGTCGATTCCCCTCGCCTCGACTATTCCGGTTTGGCCACCGAGCGGCGGGCGCTTGGGCCGAACTACTTTCCGGCGCGGGAAAATCTCCTCCGGTTGCGACTTGGTACTTGTCGGCGCGTTGCCACGGTGCGTTCGCGGATACTGATTGCTCTGGGCGGTGGCGACCGGCTCGGGCTGACGTTGCCGCTCTACCACTCGCTGCGACGGCTTCAGCCCGGCGTCCAAGTGCGCGCATTGCTGCCCGACGGGCCAGCCCGCGCGGGGGTCGAGGGCCTGAACGTCGAAGATTTCCCCGCTCCCGCTGGCGATCTCGCCGCGCACTATGCGTGGGCGGAGGCGTGCGTGACCGGTGGCGGACTCGTGAAATACGAGTGCGCTTACCTCGGATTGCCGCTGGCAATTTTTTCCCAGACTCCCGAGCAGCAGGCCGAGACGGAGCGGTTTCTGGCGGCTGGCTTTGGCTGGGATCTCGCACCGGCCGGCCGGGCGGACGGTTGGGAAATGCGCCTCGGCGAATTTCTCCGGCCAGGTGCGACGGCTCAAATCACAGGCGGCCGGTTTCCCTCGGACAGCGCCGACCGTGCGATGGCCGCGCTGCAACGTTTTCTCCGCTGCGCCGCACCGATGTCAGTTTCACTCGTCTGCTCAAAATGAACGCCCCCACACACCCCTTGGAAAGTGACCTGCACCGTCTGCGTGATCACTACGATCTACTGGCGCGCCATCACGGCTACGGTCCCGAAGCCAGCCAGATGAGCTCCCTCGCCAGCCAGGAACAACGACTCCGGGTGCTCGCGGAAATTGTGCGCGAGCCCGATGGCTCGGTGCTCGATTTCGGCTGCGGCACGGGGCACCTCTGCGAAGTGCTGCGACGCGACGTGGGTTTTCGCGGTCGCTACACCGGCTACGACCTTTCGGGTGAATCGCTCGCGCTCGCGCGAGAGCGCCACGCGGGGGCGCACTTCGAGCAGCGCGACATTTTCCGCGACGGCGTGGGCCATCATTTTGACTACGCGATCATCAGCGGCGTGTTCAATAACCGCGTCACTGATAACTGGGCGTTTCTCACCGGCGCGTTGCGCCTGCTCTTCCCGCACGTCCGCCGTGGATTGGCCTTCAATGCCCTCAGCGCGTACGTCGATTTTCAGGACGAGGGGCTCTACTACGCCGATCCCGAGGCCGTGTTTCGTTTCTGCAAGGAATCACTCTCGCCCGCCGTCAACCTCCGCCACGACTACGAGGTGAAGCCGGGCGTCGTGCCTTTCGAGTTCACGACGCAGGTCTTCCGCTGTGCGCACCCACCCCGCGCCAAACACGCCTGACATGAAACGCACCGTCGTCATCGCCCAGCCGGCCTACCTGCCGTGGCTCGGTTATTTTGAACTGATGCGGCAGGCCGACGTTTTTGTGTTTTTAGACTCCGTGCAGTTCGCGCGTCAGTCGTGGCAGTGTCGCAATCGGATACGCGGGGCCGACGGGAAACCCCTGTGGCTCTCGGTCTCGTTGATTCACCAGCCGCACGGGACGCTCATCCGTGACATCGTGCTCCCGCCCGACCAATCGGTCTGGACGACGAAACACCTCCGCCTGTTGACCGAGCGGCTCGGCCACGCGCCGCATTTCGAGGCGGTCCACGCCGCCCTCGCTCCGATCTATCGGGCGCCGCCGCCGCTGCTGGCCGACCTCACCATCGCGATCGTCCGCACCCTCGCCGCGAGACTCGGGCTCGCGCCGCAGTTTCTCCGCAGCTCGTTACTTCCCGTCGGCGGGGCAAAGGCTGATCTCGTGCTCAATCTGCTGCGCCACCTCGGCACGACCGACTATTACTCGGCCGCGGGGTCCGCCGTTTATCTCGACGCCGCGCGCGAGCAGTTCGTCTCGGCGCAGATCGAGTGCCGCTATCAGACGTGGGAACACCCGCGCTACGAACAGGGCGGGGGCGAGTTTGTGAGCCATCTCGCCATCGTGGACGCGCTGAGCTGGATCGGCTTCGACCGCGTCGCCGAACTGCTCCACGCCGGAGCGACCCAAGAACTCCAAGCGGTCTGATGATGAACTCCGCCGCCCGCCTCACGGCCAAGATTTTCGGTCCGACGCCGCGCGTCTACGTGATCGCGGAACTCTCGGCCAACCACAACCAGTCGTTCGCCGAGGCCGAGCGTCTCGTCGTGGCGGCGGCGGCGACCGGAGCCGACGCGGTGAAACTTCAGACTTACACGGCCGACACCCTTACGCTGCGTTCGCGCACCGCGCCGTTTATGGTCGGTGGCGGTACGATCTGGGAGGGGAAAAACCTTCACGATTTGTACGGCGAGGCCCATACGCCGTGGGACTGGCAGCCGAAGTTGAAGCAATGCGCCGAGGCCCTCGGGCTCGACTGCTTCTCGAGCCCGTTCGACGAGACGGCGGTTGATTTCCTCGAGACGATGGAGGTGCCCGCTTACAAGATTGCCTCGTTCGAACTCGTCGATTTATCGCTCATCGCGAAAGTCGCCCGCACGGGAAAACCGACGATTATGTCGACCGGCATGGCGACGTTGCCCGAGATCGAAGAAGCGGTGGACGCCTTCCGCCGGGCGGGCGGACGCGATCTCGCGTTGCTCAAATGCACCAGCGCCTATCCGGCAGTCGCTGCCGACATGAACCTTCGGACGATCCCTGATATGGCGCGCCGGTTTAGCGTCGTCGCCGGGCTCTCGGATCACTCGCTCGACCTTGCGGTTCCGGTGGCCGCGGTGGCGGTGGGCGCGCGCATCATTGAAAAACACCTGACGCTTTCTCGCGTGGTGCCCGGGCCGGATAGCGCGTTCTCCCTCGAGCCCGCCGAGTTTACGGCGATGGTGCAGGCCGTCCGTACGACGGAGGCGGCGCTCGGCGACGTGCGCTATGAGCCCACGGCCAAGGAGGCGACCATGCGGATTTTCCGCCGCTCGCTGTTTGCGGCGCGGGACATTGCGGTCGGCGAAGTTTTCACGGCGGAGAATATCCGTTCGGTCCGTCCGGGCCACGGTCTCCACCCACGCCATCTGCCGGTCGTGCTCGGCACCCGCGCCGTGGTCGAAATCCCCTTCGGCACACCGCTCGCCGCCGAGCATCTCGCACCGGAGATGCGGGAAAAAATTCACGTTTGAGATCACGTCATGCCACCAACCATGCTCATCGTCGGAGGCGGGATCGCGGGCATCGTCGCCGCACTGCGGGCGAGCGAACATGGCTGGACCGTGACACTCGTCGAGCGTCAGCCGGTACTTGGTGGTCTGCTCGCCTCGGTGCGTCCCGCAGGCGGCAAACATTCGTTCGACTTTGGCACGCACATTCCGGCGGCGACCGGTGACGACGAACTCGACGCGTTGCTCTTCGGTGGAATGCGCGATGAAGAGTGGCGGGTTTTCCCCGTCCTGCACGCCGGCACGTTTTGGAACGGACGGCTCAGTCCCGATTCGGCGTGTCTCGATTTGCGCACGTTGCCTCCGACGGACTACGCGGCCGTGCTGACCGAGATGTTGGATGAAACGGTGGTTCCCGCCGTCGGCTTCGAGACGCTCGCCGATCAACTTACCGCCGTCTACGGACCGCGCTTGTTGGCGACGGTTTTCGAGCCGGTCCTACGGAAATTCTACGGACTCGGCTCGGCGGAACTCGCACCCGACGCGCACCGGCTGTTCGGTCTGGTGCGTTTTCTTTGTCTCGATCCGGAAACCGCGCGGAAGGTGAAACGAAATCCGGTGCTCGACGGAAAAGTCGGTTTGCACGATTTCCGTGAAACGGTGCTGGGCGCGCCGACCCACCTCGCGCGGTATCCGCGGGCGGGTGGGGTGGGGCGTTGGATCGACCACCTCGCCCGAAAGCTGGCGGACGCCGGGGTCAATGTGCGACTCGGCGTGGGGCTTTCCCGCCTCGATGCGGAACGCGGCGTCGCGACGACCACCGCTGAGGAAACGCTGGAATTTGACCAGCTGGGTTGGTCGCTGCCGCCGAGCCAGCTGCTCCGGCTCTTGCCCCATTCGGCTGCGGCTTCGTGGCCATCGCCCCGGCTGGCGACGGCGACGCTGTATCATTTTCTCACGGAATCTGAGCCGCTTCCGCTGAGCCTTTACGTCACCTGCTACGATCCCGCCTTTCGCCTCTTTCGGGTGACGCTCTATCGCAATCTCCAACCCGATGTCGGCGGTCCGGCGCGGATCACGGTCGAGTTGATTTCGACCGAAGCAAACTCGCCCCGCCCCTCACCAGAGGAAATCTTTGACGAGCTGCGGCGGATGAACGTGATGGCCGAAGAGGCGCAATTTCTACGCTGTTTCACCCAGGAACTTGGCCCCGCGTTTCCCCTCCAGACGCCCGCGCTGCACGCCGCCAATCGACACGCCGCCGAGTGCGTCGCGGTAGATTTTCCGCAGGCCTTTCTCCTCGGACGCGCGGCCGGAAACGGATTCTTCATGCGTGATGTGCTGCTGGACGTGTGCCGGACCGTGGCGCGGGTGCCCGGTCCGTCAGCGATCGCCCGGCCCGGCACCGTTATGCGCCGTATCGAGACCATGATTGCAGCCTTGCGGTCAAGACCGGCGCGGCCCGGCTCGATTCACTCTCACTGAAAATTCTCAATTACCTTTCAACCACTCGCACTTTCATCATGTCGACTCCATCGATCCCGCTCTCCCACACGCAGAACTCCGCGCTACGGGCCGCGCTCGGCGGACTGGAAGCCGTGTTGCCGCCGATCCGCTTCACGCCGCGCGAGGGCGGGGAAGTTGATTTTTACGGGGCGAGCGACCGCATTGCCGCGCAGCTTCAAATGGATCGGCCGCTGTTCACGGGGCCCAAGGCCTCGTGGACGCATGGTTGGTCGGGCCAGTTGGGGCCGCTCACGTTGCCCCGGCTCTTGGTGGAGGATTGCTATCGGCACGGGGTGAACCTGGTGGACATGGAGTCCACGGCGGAGTTCTTGCGCGGGAGTGGCTACAACAGTATCGCGGTGGGCGCGCCGTTTATTTACGCGGACGAAGCGGCGACTCCTCCGCGGCTCCCGTCGAGCGTGCTGGTGTTTCCGCCTCACTCCACGACTTACAGCGGGATGAACGCGACGGCCGCCGTGCTTCCATACGTCGAGCAGGTGGTGGAGTTGAAATCTCGTTTTAACACCGTCGTCGCTTCCATCGGTGGTTCCGATGTGTTGAAAGGTAACTGGATTCGCGCCTTCGAGGCTGCCGGAGTTCCCTGGGTGTGCGGGGCGTGGATGTTTGATCGCAACGGACTCGTGCGCATGCAGCGCCTGATGCGTTCGTTCGAATTCGTGACCACCAATATCATGGGCTCCCACGTCGCCTACGCTGCCTACTGCGGATGCCGGGTGGTGTTTCACGGAGAGAACAAGGAACTGACCTACGAGGATGTTTTGGCGCACCCTTTTTACCGCGCCAATCCCGAGCTGACCGTGAACATGCACGATTTGATGTTCAACTTGGCGAAACGACGGGAGCGGTATCCGTTTCTCTTTATGGGCTTCGACGCCGCGCCCGATCTCACCGCCTGGGGGCGCGAGCAACTCGGCGCGGCCAACCGAAAGCCGGCCCGAGAGATCGCCGCCCACCTCGGTTGGGATCTCACGCCCGACGGTCGCGGTTGGAAGCCGACCCACGCTCTCGCGACTTGCACCAATCTCGAACTCCTTGAAAAGGCCGCGCGGGCGTTGGACGAGAAGCGATTTTCCGACGTGTTGCTCGCCACCGATGTCGTGAAAGACCGTCGGCACACGCTCCTCAACACCGAGCTCTTGCGCGGCCTCGCCTACTATCTCCAAAACAAGCTGCTGGAGGCCCGCGAGGCCCTCCGGGCGGAGCTGGAGTTTTTCCCGAAAAACGAAAAGGCGCAAGAATGGGCGGAGAAACTGCGGGTGCCCGCAACGAAGGCGACCGCGGCGGTCGAGTCGTCGGCCGGCCCGGTGGCCTCACCTGCGTTTCTCAATCCCGCGCTCGAACCGAACAACGTCGATCTCTACGTCGTGCGCACCACGATCCTCCGCGCGGTCAAAGAGGCGCTGCCGCACTTTCACGGGACGTTCCTCGACATCGGCTGCGGCGTGATGCCTTACAAGGGCCTCATCACCTCCGCGCCGTCCCGAGTGAACAAGTATCTCGGTCTCGATCTTGCAGGCTCTGAGATTTACCGCGCCGCCGTCGATCTGCGCTGGGACGGAAAAACTATGCCGCTAGCCGATGCGTCGGTGGATTGCGCCATGGCGACCGAGGTGCTCGAGCACTGTCCCGATCCGCTCGTCGTGCTCCGCGAAGCGCGGCGCGTGCTGAAGCCGGGCGGGGTGTTCTTCTTCACCGTGCCGTTTGTCTGGCCGTTGCACGATGCGCCGTATGACTTCTACCGGTACACCCCGTTTGCGCTCGAAAAACTGCTCGCCGAGGCCGGCTTCACCGACGTGAAACTCGGGGCGATGAGCGGCTGGAACGCGAGCCTCGCCCAGATGATGGGCCTTTGGCTGAAGCGTTCGCCGCTCACTGCGGAGGCGCGCAACCAGTGGGCGAAAAAGCTCTGGCCGCTTTACCAGGAGCTCGTGAACAGCGACGAACTCCCGGCCGATTCCAAGGCGGGCAACACCATGACGACGGGCTGGACGGGGATCGCTCGCGTGCCAGCAGACGTCGAGACGGCCCCGGTCCGGGTCGCGCCGGAAGTCGAGCCGAGCGATCTCCCGCTCGTGATTGTGCGTTCGCACGAGCACAATTATTCCGAGACGTTTTTGGAGGACCACGTGAACTTTATCAGCCGGAAGACGACGTTGCTCTACGGGTATCCGTTTCCGCGTTTCGTCGTCGGTGGAGGCTCGGTGTTGCCGGCCGCGCTGGAGCAACGGCTCCAGGCCGCACTGGCCAACAGTGGTGGTGCCGTGCCGGCGGAGCTTTGGCGGGAGTATTCGGAAGCGCTCGCGGCTTTTTTTACGGGCTGCGGCGCACGCGTGGCTCTGGTCGAGACGGGCCTGATGGGCGCGTTTGTGCATGAAGCGTGCGAACAGGCGGCGCTGCCGTTTGTCGTGCATTTTCACGGGCTCGATGCGTTTGGGCGCGAGTTGTTGGAGCGTTGGCAGAATCACTATCAGGCATTCTTCAAGACGGCCGCACAGCTGATCGTCGTCTCGCAGGCGATGCGCGACCAGTTAATCAAGTTCGGCGCACCGGCGAAGCGCGTGGTGTTGGCGCCGTATGGCGTCGCGGTCGAGGTGGCGGCGGTCGCGGCGCCGGCGAAGGCGGGTCCGACCTTCGTGGCCGTGGGGCGCTTCGTGGAGAAGAAGGCCCCGCATGTGACCCTCGCGGCGTTTGGCGTCGTGCACCGCCAGGTGCCCTCGGCGCGGCTCGTAATGATCGGCGACGGTCCCATGTTGGGCGCGTGCCGGGAGTGGGCGGCGAAGCAGGGCCTCGCGGGAGCGGTAACCTTTGCCGGCGTGCAATCGCGCGCTGAGGTCTCACGGCAGATGGCCGCCAGTGGAATCTTTGTGCAGCACAGCGTCACCGCCGTGAACGGCGACAGCGAAGGCCTGCCGCTCGCCGTGCTCGAGGCGGGCGCGCACGGGTTACCCGTGGTCGCAACGCGGCATGCGGGCATCCCGGATGCGGTGCGCGAGGGCGTCGATGGAGTGCTCGTGGCGGAGAAAGACGTGAAGGCGATGGCGCTCGCGATGCTGCGACTGGCGCAGAATCCCGCGTTGGCGGCGCAGCTCGGCGCGTCTTTTTGCACGCGCGTGCGAGCACACTATTCGCGGCATTGCGCGATCACGCGGTTGCAGTCCCTGTTGCTGGCGGCGGCCGACGGTCGCGCGGTCGTTGGGGGAGAAGATCGGTCTACGCCGGAGCCTTTGCCCGCGGAAGAACCGTCGGCTTTGGACGAGGCCTTCGGCGCGATCTCCGCGGATCGCGACGACCGCGCCGCCTACGTGAAATTTGTCGAGTTACGTCTCCAGGACGGCGCGCTGGCAGACGCGTATTGCGCGATGGGTGAAATCCACCGCATCACCGGGGGCAGCGTGCAAACCCGGGAGGTGTTACAGTCGCTCGAGGCGCAAGGGGTGTTGGATGACCCGACGGTCCAGACCTATCGGGAACGCGCCGGTTGGGCGTCGCCCTCGCGCCCTGACCGGACCCCGCTGCGTATTCTCATCGTGACCAATCTTCTGCCGCCGCAGGAAATGGGTGGCTACGGTCGCACCATGTGGGAGTTCTCCCGTGAGTTGGCGGCGCGGGGCCATACCGTGCAGGTGCTCACCGCCGATTTGCCCCACCTGCTGCGCCAGCCCACGCCCGACCACGCGGCCTTCGAGCCCAATGTGCGCCGGACGCTCCGTTTGTTTGGGGAGTGGAAGCAAGGTGCCGCCGTGGGCGAACCCGATCGCGGCAAACGCCACGCGATCGCGCGCGCGAATCACGACCTGATCCTCGCGACTGCGGACGAGTTTCGACCCGATGTCGTGATGGCCGGGAATCTCGATTTTGTGGGTCATTTGTTCGTGCAAAAACTTCTGGACCGCGGCCTGCCGGTGCTGCACCGGCTCGGCAATGCGAGCCCGGGCTACGAGCCCGCCAGCGCGCCGCAATCGCCGCTGTTCTGTCTCGCCGGTTGCAGCGAGTGGGTGAACGCCGGTCTCCGGGCCAAGGGATATCCGTTTAGCCGTTACGCCGTGCTCCCGCCCGGCTCGCCGCTGGCCGATTACTACCGGGCGTTTCCACCCCAGCGCGCGAGCTTGCGCCTGGTGTTTGCGAGCCTACTCCTGCCTTACAAAGGGGCGCATGTGCTGCTGGAGGCGCTCGGCCATCTCACAAAATCGGGGGTCGTGTTCGAGTGCACGTTGGCCGGCGATACGACGAGTCCCGAGTATTTGGAAAAATTGAAAAAATATGCAATTCAGCAGGGCTTTTTCGATTCCCTGCATTTTCCGGGGTTCCTCGCCAAACGGGAACTCGCGGCGCTTTACGCGCGGTGCAACGTGCTCGTGTTTCCGAGTGTGTTTGAGGAACCCTTTGGCAAGACCCAGATCGAGGCGATGGCGGCCGGACTCCTCGTCCTTTCCAGCGGCAACGGCGGGGCGGGGGACATCATCCGCGACGGCGAGACGGGACTTTTTTTTCGCAACAACGACTCGGTCGATCTCGCGGAGAAGTTGGTGGCGATGCACCGGGACCCCGCGCGGGCTGCGCAGATCGCGCTGGCGGGCCAGGAGAATTCGTTCCGCTTCACGACGGCGGCCTCGGTCGATCGGCTCGAGGAAATCCTGGCCGAGCTGGTGACCGCGGCGACCGCTGCGCCGCTGGTCGCGGTCTGAGCCTGAGGTATGACCGTGGAGTTTCCCGCCGCCGCCCCCTCGCTCCGCCGGGTGCGTGTGTGCTATTTTAATACGTGGGCGCAGGGGCTGGAGCCAGCCGTGGGCTATCTCGCGCGCCTCCCCGCGCTCGACCTCGGTCCGCTCGTGGCTGACCGCCACGATGCCGCGCTGCTCGTGAAGGCCCGCCTCGACTGCGATTGGTATGGCGAAAACACGCGGGCGTTTGCGGCGATGGCGCACGACGGCGTCGAGTTTCTCCCCGCGTGGGTGACCGGACTCGATGGCGTGCTCCCGTTGGCCAAGGCGCCGCGGCCGGAGGGTGAGGAACGGTGGCTGATCGTCATGGCACACCAACCGCAAGCGATGAAGGGGATGGCGGGAAAACTGTTGGCCTTTCTGCGCAAATGCGGCGTGCGCGTGCTCTTTTATGCCTTTGATGAAGCGAGCCGCGGGATGCCGTGTTTCCGCGAGATCGCGCCCCACCTCGCGGTGCTGATTCACGATGAATTTCCGCTCGAGGCCGGCGGCGCGGCATGGTTGCGCCCCGAATGTCGCACGCGCCATCGGAGCTGGGTGGCGAACACCGTGCCGTGGGCGACGCCCTTCGTGGAGGAGCCGGAGGCACGAATTCTTTTTCTCGGCTCCGAGCTGGGCCTCACGCCGCATCGGCAACGCCAATTCGATGGTTTGACGAAATATTTCGGCGACCGTTTTTCCGCGATTCACGATCACTCGGTCTCGGTCGGCGAACGGCACCGGCTGGCGCAGCGCTTTAAGGTCAGCCTGTGCCCCGAGGGGCGCAAGTTCGCCACGCCGGCGATGAGCCTCACGCACACGGATCGGCCGTTCTGGTCGGGTTGTCTTGGGCTCGTGCCCGTCTCTGAAAATTCCGCGAGCGGTGGCCGGCTCGACGAACTCACGCGGGAGAAATTGCTCGTCCGTTATTCGCACGGTGACTTATCCGCGCTGATCGCCGCGTGCGAACACGCGCTGGTGGCGTCCGTGGCGGACCGGCGAAGGATCTACGATCACTTCAACCGTCACGAGACAGTTGGCACCGTGGTGGCGGCAGCGATCTTTTCCGCAAAGTAGAGCGGACTTTAGTCCGCCTCGCCCCGGTGCGCGTCGCTGGCGGACTGAAGTCCGCGCTCGTGTGCACGCTGTCGGTCCGTCAGGTGAGGCTCACTCCGGGCCGTTGGGCGCGCCGCGCGCCTCTTAAAAAAGCGAAGGCCCCGGACGAAGCCGGGGCCTTGTGTGACGGAACACGAAACCGTCACCATTGCAGGGCGGGGTGGACGGCACGATTGCCGCCTGCCTTCGCCGGGGGCCTCCGCAGGTGTTTTGGCCGGTCTGCTTAGCCCGGTCGCCATTTGCATGGCGACCGGGACTGGGCAGATCTGGACAATCCCTGGGCAGGGTTATTAGCCGATCAGCTTCAGAGCCGACTGCGCGCTCTGATTGGCTTGGGCGAGCATCGAGGTGCCGGCTTGGACGAGGATGTTCCACCGAGCGAGCTGGGTGGATTCCTCGGCCACGTCGACGTCGACGATCCGACTGTTGGCCGCTTCGAGGTTGGCCTTGTTCACGGTGTTCAGTTCGCTGGCGAAGCCAAAGCGGCTTTGTTCGGAACCGTTCGTCGCGCGCATGGTTGCCACGTTCTTGATCGCGGTGGAGATCTCCGCCAGCGTCACGTCACCGAGCGACGTATTGGCGCTGTCCGAAATCACGCCGACGCCAGAGGTCGAGCTCGTGAGGTCACGGGCTGCGATAGCGACCGTCGTGGTGCCGTCTTCGGTCACACCGACTGAGCCGACCGAGCTCGAGCCGAACAGAGCGACGCCGTTGAACGCCTCACCTGAGGTGTCGCGGAGTTGCGTCGTGAGGGCCACGAATTCGGCGTCATAGTTGTCCTTGTCGCTGGTGCTTTTCGTGATGTCATTGAAAAGGACGCGGAGCTCGGAAACGCGCTCCAGGACCTTGCCGCTGACTTTGAGAGCACCGTCCTGAGTTTGCAGGAGGGAGACGGCGTTGCCGATGTTGGACGAGACGGCGCCTTGACGGCGGGCGGCTGCGGACAATTTCATCGACACTGCCAAACCGCCCGCATCATCGGAAGGGTTGACGATTTTCGAGCCGCTGGAGAGCCGGGTAATGCTCTTTTGCAACATCGAGTTGGAGGCAGCGAGGTTGTTGGAAGCAACCGTCGCGGTGTAGTTGGTATTGATAACGACTGACATGGTATTTCTTTCCTTGAACTAAATGCGACTATCCGTCGTCGCCACGGGCCAGAGGAGACAGCGCGGGCCGCGCTGTTTGAGATAAGAACCTCAAAGGGGATCACGCCGCTAAACGGCGCGAAAATTTTCAAAATACTTTCGAAAAACCCTCTTCCCCAGAGAGAGACAACCGCTAGGAAGCCTGGACCGCGGGCCGGAGAATCAATCCGGCTCGCGGAGGGAAGGGGTCTGAAACTTAGCCCTGCAGGAGCTTGAGGGCGGTCTGCGAGCTCTGGTTGGCTTGGGCCAACATCGAGGTGCCGGCTTGGACCAGGATATTCCACCGCGCGAGCTGGGTGGATTCCTCGGCCACGTCGACGTCGACGATCCGACTGTTGGCGGCTTCCAGATTGGCCTTGTTGACGGTGACCAGTTCACCGGCGAAGCCGAAGCGGCTTTGCTCGGAACCGTTCGTGGCGCGCATGGTGGCCACGTTTTCGATCGCCGTGGAGATCTCGGCGAGCGTCACATCACCGAGCGATGTGTTGGCGCTGTCCGAAATCACGCCGACCCCGGAGCTGCTGCTGGTGAGGTCGCGGGCCGCGATGGTGACCGCCGTGAGGCCGTCTTCCGTGACCCCGACATTACCGACGGCAGACGAACCGAAGAGGGCGACGCCGTTGAAGGTTTCCGAGGCGTTCGACCGCAGTTGGGCGGTGAGCGCAATGAACTCGGCGTCGTAGTTGTCCTGATCGCTCGAGCTCTTGGTCACGTCGTTATAGAGGACGCGGAGTTCGCTGATGCGTTCGAGGACCTTGTCGGACACTTTCATCGCGCCGTCTTGGGACTGGAGCAGCGAGACGGCGTTGCTGATGTTCGACGCCACGGCGCCTTGACGGCGGGCAGCGGCGGACAACTTCATGGAGACAGCCAAGCCACCCGCGTCATCGGCGGGGCTGACGATTTTCGATCCGCTCGAGAGCCGGTTGAGGCTCTTTTGCAGCATGGAGTTCGAGGCGGACAGATTGTTGGCAGCAACCGTCGCCGAATAGTTCGTGTTAATTACAACTGACATGGTGATCTTCCTTGATGCTAAGTGTGGCGTCCGTGCCACAGTCGTATTCGGGTGAGCGGCTCCGAATCGCGCCGGTCGGGACATTTGCCTCGACGGGGGGATTATCGTCGCAGCCGGAGGAAAACTTTACGGACATGTGCCGGAAATATTTTCACGGAGTCGCCGGATTTTCCTCAAGTCGGTATTTCCCGGTGTATCGTAAAATACGATATTACCAGTGGAGAAACACGGAATTTGAAACGGAATCCGCCGGCCCTATTTTTTCACGCGGGTCGGTTGTCAGCGTAAAGATCGCCGCCACGGTTGCGGTGAACGTGTCCGACCGAGGTCGGTTTCCGCGGGGTTGCGTCGGCGGCGAAGTCGGTCGCCCGCTGGCGGGCGCAGGTCCGGCCATCCGGGAGCGCGAGCCAGCTCGTGGCCGACCACGCGGACGAAGCGCGACTCGACGACCCGTGGTCAGCGGAGCTCGCGCTGCGGCGGTGGGGCGGGAGCGAAGACAGGCCGGCCCCGTGAGCATTATAATAAACTGTAGAGGGACTAAAGTTGGGCCCGGACGTGCCGATAGAGGCAGGGGCAATCACGCCCGCCCTCCTCCCACCATGCCCGGTATCCAAGTCTCTGGCCTCCTCGCCAACTCCGCCTTCGACTGGAAGGCGATCGTCGATCAGTTGATCGAAGCCGAGAGCACTCCGGTCAAGAAACTCACCGCAGAATCGACCACGAATACCGAGAAGACGACGGCCCTCGCGACGATCAAGACGGCGCTCACGAGTCTCCAAGACTCGGTGCAGGCGATGCGGGCGGACACGGTGTTTTCCCTTCGCACGGTGAGCAGCAGCGTGGCCGGAACCACGTGGAAAACGTCTTCTGCGGCCAGCACGCCGGTCGGTAGTTACGCGATCGCGGTTTCGACTCTCGCGACGAAGGCCCAGCAGGTCGGGCTGGCCGACGTCGGGGCCAAGCTGAACCCCCTGGGCAATGATGTTTCGGGGCTCACGATTGCCAATCTCAACCTCGCCAAGACCATCACCGCCGGCACGTTTTCAATCAACGGGGCTCAGATCACGGTCGATACGGCGGATTCGCTCGAAGATGTGTTTCTCGCGATCAAGGCCGCCACGGGAAACGATATCACGGGCACCTATAATTCGGCGACGGACACCGTATCGCTCACCAGCGCGAGCAATAGCGAGGTCTTGCTGGGCTCGACCGTCGACACCAGTAATTTCCTGTCCGCCCTGAAGCTGAGCAACAATGGCGGCGACACCGTGACCAGTTCGGCCAAGTTGGGCACGGTAAAACTCTATTCGGCGACGCTGGCGAATTCCAGTCTGGCCACCGCTGTGAGCGGTGCGGGCTCGTTTGCGGTGAATGGCGTTACGATCAGTTACGATGCCTCGACGGATCGCGTGGCGGACCTGTTGAGTCGCATCAACGTCTCGGATGCCGGGGTGACCGCCACCTACGATTCGACGGGGGATCGTTTTACGCTGACGAATAATTCCACGGGCGACACCGGCATGAGCATCACCGATACCTCCGGACTGCTCGCAGCGCTCGGCCTGACGACGGGTTCGGGCGGAGCCTTCGCGCACGGGGTCAATGCCGCTTTCACGATCAACGGCGGGGCTACCCTCTTGAGTGCGAGTAATACGCTGACGGCCGACGAGCACGGCATCACCGGTCTCAGTGTGACCGTCAATTCGACCACGACGCAGACGCTCCAGGTGGATAGCGACAGTGCGACGATGGGCAGCTATATCCAAGATTTTGTCACAAAGTTCAACGACGTGCAGGATCTCATCGAGGAGAATACCCAGGTGACCGTCTCCGGCACGACCGTCTCCGGCGCCATCCTCGCGGGCAATCGCGAGGTAGAGGAGTGGGCGAGTCGTCTCCGATCTCTGGCGTTCGACGAAATCGGCGGGCTCACCGGCTCGATCAGCCGGCTCGACCATCTTGGAATCGATTTTAATAGCACCACCGGCCATCTCACGATCAAAGACCCCGACAAGCTGGCGACGGCGTTGGCGGACGTGCCGAACGACGTGGAGGATTTTTTCCTCACGGCAAACACGGGCCTCGTGGCCCAGCTGTATACTGGTCTCACGGCTCTGCTGAAGGCGGACAGCACCCAGCAGAACAACTTGGGCAAAGCCAACCTCGGCATCACCGATCAGATCGCGAAGCTCCAAGTGCGGCTGGCGGCCCAACGCGAGCAACTGACCAACGCTTTCATCAAGATGTTGGACGCCCAATCGGCCGCGAGCAGCCAGAACAAGACGCTGACTAACGCGTTCGACCGGAAATCTAATAACGACTAATCTGCTATGCGCCGCCTTTCGCACCGCGTTTCTCGCCGTCCGCTCGGAGCGGTCCGGACTATCTTCACGGGTTGCCTGCTCACCGTCATGGTGGGCTGTGGCACGCCGGCGTTCAACGATCCGGCCCGCGTCGGTCCGTTTTTTACTCCGGCCAATCATTTCGGCGAACCGTCGCTCGGCGGCCTGCGCCGCGTCGTATTGCTGCCGATTGCGGGTGGCTCCTTTGCACCGCCAGAAACCGTGGCCTCGTTCGACCCGGTGTTTGCGGCGGCGCTCCAGCGCCAGAATCGTTTCGAGATCGTGGTGCTCAGCCGGGAGGATTGTCTCCGGAATTTCCAGGCGAGGGAGCTGTCCTCGGCCGCCGCGTTGCCGCGCGACTTTCTGGCCTCCATTCGCCGCGAGTTTGCCGCCGATGCCGTTTTGTTCGTCGATGTCACCGTCTTCCGCGCCTATCGTCCGCTGGCGCTTGGCTTGCGGGCGAAACTCGCCACGCTCGACGGCACCCGGATCGTCTGGACGTTTGATGATGTTTTTTCCGCTGATACTCCGGCGGTGGCGAACAGCGCGCGGCACCATGTGCTCGTCAGCGATCGCGGCGACGTGCCGGCGGATCTCAGCCCCGCGGTCTTGCAGTCCCCGGTGCGGTTTGCCGGGTACGCGGCGACCGCGATGTTTGCGACGCTGCCCCCGGTCATCCTCCCGGCGGCGATCCCCGGCGCCATCCCGGTTTCTTCCGCAAAGAAACGCTAAATTTTCCCTGCTTTCTTCCGATAACCTGTTCAACAATCAACGGCGTTCCCTGTAACTGACCATCAGCGGCAGACCGTTTCGTAACCCGAAATAGCCCATCCAGCCAATGATCTCCTCGACCTCCTCTACCGACCGTGCTGCTCGCGCCGACCTCGTGTCGGCGCCCGGCCCTTCGCTGTCGCGCCCTTACTCGCCGCGTCCCGACCAGATTTCTACCGAAAGCGCGGTCTTTCTCCGTGGCGCACTCGAGCGCCAGCCCGCCATTCGTCCCGAGGTTGTCGAACGCGCCCGGGCGCTCGCCGCGGACCCAGGTTACCCTTCGACTGCGGTGCTCAAGCGGGTGGCCGAGCAGATTCTCGGCGCGCCTGATCTCAGCGAAGACGTCTCCTGAGCCTGACCACCATGGTCGCTCACGGTTATGCGCGGACCTACCGCACCAACGCGGTCCTGACCGCCAGTCCCGGCCAGCTCGTCCTCATGCTTTACGATGGGGCGCTCAAGGCGCTGGCGCTGGCCCGCGAGGGTTTTGCTCAGCCCGAAGCTGACCTGCGTCGCATCCAGACCATCAACACCCAGCTGCTTAAAGCGCAGTCCATTTTGGCTGAACTCCAAAGTGGCTTAAACTTTGACGCCGGCGGTGAGTTTGCCCGCACGATGGATCGCCTGTATAACTACCATAATCGCCGCTTGTTTGAGGCCAACCTGCGCAAGCAGGTCGAGCCCGTCATCGAGGTCGAGCGTTTGGTGCGCGAGTTGCGGGATGCGTGGGCCCAGATGCTCACCCAGCACGCCGATGCCGGTGCGGCCTCGGTCGAACGCGTGCGTGGCGTCGCCTGACCATGACTCCTGCGGCTCAGACTTTCACGCGCCTGCTGACCGCGCTAGAGGATCTCATCGCGCAGGAGGAAGTGCTTCTCCTCGCCGCCGACTACCCCGGCGTGCTCGCGACGCGGGAGCGAGCGGCTCCGCTCGTCGGTCGACTGGCCAGCCGCGCCGTCCACGCGGATGCAGCGATGCGCACCCGGATCGCCGCCATCATCACCCGACGTGCGCACGGTATGGAGTTGCTCGCCGTGGAAATCGAACGCACGCGGGTTGAGTTGGCTGAGATACAAGCGAGCCAACATCGTGCCGCGCGCATCGCGCCGGTCTATGGCTCCCCGGTGACACCTCTAGCCGTTAGGTTGTCCGCCCTCGGCTAACGTGGTCTCGCAGCTTTTCCTCCAAAATTAGAGCCGAATGTTTGTCACTTAATAAGTGACAAAGGTGCGGGCAGGCCGCGGTAGCCATTAACCGGAGACGGCGAGGGAGTCCTGCTGACCGCAGGGGAGCCGGCGCTTGCGGCGAAGAAATCGGCGAAGTGATCCGCCGCGCCGCGACCGGCGTGGCCGATCCACCTCAGCTTGCGAAGGCAGACAACAGGGAGTGTTCCTCGGTCTGCGCGCTCGTGACGAGCGCAGCGGGTGGGCCCTCAAGCCAGGTGGAAGCGATGCGTGACGCTTCCAGTTTCCAGTTTGTGGCTGGCGTGGAATAAACCGACAGCAGCGGAAGCGCCTCGCTGCCTTTCCAGTTCAGGCTGGCCTTGAGGCACAGCGAGCCATCGGCGAGTGAGAAGGCTTGCAGGAAAATGGCACCGGGCGGGAAGGGGAGGTCAGCCGCCGGATTCGGTGTCAACGTGAGTCGCGCGAGACCATGGTGAAAGTTAACCATGCGGTTTGACTGCCAAGCCCCACCCTCGACGTCGGGTGATTCGGCGAGCAATGCCCGCTCGATCTCTGAGAGGAATGAAAGGAGACGCATCGTGGACGATGAGATCGGCCTGGGGCGCGGCGACTTTAGTTTTTTCTTAATATTTTCCGCGGGTGGGATGGTCGCCAGGTTACTGGTTTTGCCCACCGCGCAACGCACGCCGTTGGCGCAAACGTGGCGGACCGCGCAAAATAACGCGAAGGTGCCCGCTTGGAAAATCCGCCGCCCGCTTGCGGGCGCTGGCGCGATCACCCGAAAGTGCGAGCACACTCGCTGCCTGCCGCGGAGACGATGGGCAGCGCAGGCACTGAGCACAGGAACCGTAACTCCCGGGTTCATATCAATCGCCCAAATGATTCAGACTTTGATTTTCCGGGTAGACGCGAGCGCCAGCGAGTGGTGATCCGTCCACTCGCTGGCGCCCGCGGCGACCGAAAAGTCCAGAGTTCAAACGACGTTGGTATAATCCCCGATTTGCGGATCAGGTTTGGAGGAGATGAATTGCGTTTGGCGCATTCTTTCATGGAGTCTCCGACTCGTCCCGGTGGTTCGCGCGCGGTTTCAATCGAACC
>CAMBVX010000049.1 GCA_945871085.1 Opitutus sp. GAS368
TTACCCCGCCGCCCCCGCAGCGAAGCCGAAGTGCTGCGCCAAATGCAAAAACGTCACGCGGCCCGCCAGCGCGACTTGGACAATCGCCGCCGCCGCTTCCAACGTGACCAGCGAAAAAAAACGATCCGTCTTTAACAAAGTAGAATTAACGGCCCGGCGCCGCGTCTCCATTTCGAGATGCGAATAGCGCGAACCTGCACCCGACAAAAAGTCGCTATCCTTTTCGACTGCCCATTTTCCCCCGAAAGCGCCTGCCTACCTCTGCTCCTCCATTAACCTTCGATTCCCCATCCATTCCGACAATCCCTGCAGGGGACATTTTAAAATGAAAGCTTATCTAAACCACAGTTTCAGGTGCGTTGGAATTACCCTCCTTTACGCTCTTTGCGCTGTCGCCTCGGTGAGGATTTTCTGGCTGCCATCTGGATTTGCACTAGCGATGTTCTTGCTGGTCGAACGCCGCCAGTGGTTGCGCCTCGTGCCGTGCATTGTGGCTGGAGAGGCCTTATACAACTGGACGGGTTCCGGTTCGAACTGGCCATCGTGGGGTGAATGGGCGCTCTCTTTTTTAAATGCGGGATGCGCACTCCTCGGTGCCTTCTTGATTCAACGGATTTTATCCGGCAGGCCCCGTTTTGATTCCATACAAAAAGTATCGATTCTGTTGTGCGTGGGCGGGGTCGTCGCAATCATTCCGTGTGCAACATTTGGAACATACTTGGTGCAGTTAGCCGGATCAAAGCGCACGTACCTCGCTATCTGGACCAGCTGGTGTATGCGGGATTTTTTGGGTATTTTACTGATGGCACCGTTTATCCTCTCGTGGGTGCAGTCGGTCGGTCTCCAAGACCGCATGTGGGATGGTGCTCGCAGACGAGAGGCCATGTTACTGCTAGCTGGGCTGCTGCTCACGCTGGGCTGCACAATGTTCTTCACAGAAACGAGTGCGGAGTTGGCGCGCTTTGCCGTGATTCCGTTCGTACTCTGGTCGGGTATTCGGTTCGGGGTGCGCGGAATCACCGCCATTAGTCTAATCACGGCGCTGATACTTGGCTGGATGTCGACAAAGGGGATTGGGATGGGCCATCTCGGCACGATCTCGGTGGCGGCGCGCAACCTGAATTTGCAGATCTCAGTGGCTTCACTTGCGTTCTTCGGCCTCATACCTGCAATCGTTGTTCAGGCGCAGCGACTGGCCGAAGAGTTACTTCGCGAAGAAAGAAATTTTTCCCAAGCCACACTAGAAAACGAGCCCATCGGAGTACTAGTGACCAATCCCGCAGGCGAGCTGATACAAATTAATCGCAGCGGACTGCAGTTGTTCGAGGTGTCCGATCACGCTGAAATCCGCGCACTTGGCGTAACCCAATTTATCGCTCCCGATCGGGTGAAAGAGTATACCAGTGTCAGCGAGCGTGTCGCGGCTGGCGCAAAAGAATCCCTCGAATTGATCGTCTATGGACGCCATGGCGGCGTACGCCTCGCAGAAATCAAATCAGTGCCGCTGTTTAATGCGAACGGCTCGTTTCGGGCGATGCTGAGCCTCTGGCGCGATGTTACAGAGGAACGAAAGACTCAAGAGGCCCTGAAGCTAGCGCATTTCACAGTCGATCGCGCCGCGATGCCGATCCTGTGGATCAAACCAGACGGCAGAATTTTTGATACGAACACCGCAACCGCCAATATGCTCGGCTACTCGGTTGATTGGCTGAAGTCACAACGCATAGACAGCATCGAGAGCGGATCGAGGGGCAATAGTGGGGGCATGACTTGGCAAGATGCAAAAGCGAACAAAGAGACGCTGTTCGTAACTGAGATGAAGCAAAGGTCGGGAGCTACGCTTTCCGTGGAAGTACGAGCCCATTTTATGAAAATTGGCCAGGAAGACATGCTTTGCGCGTTTTTGCTGGACGTGACTGCTAGAAAAAAGGCTGAAGCGATTTTGCGGCACAGCGAGGAGCGGCTGGCGATGATTTTTGCCAATGCACCGGACGGCATCATTGTATGTGACGGCAATGGCCTGTTTCAGGAAGCCAATCCTTCGGCCGCTCAAATGTTTGGGCTTTCAAGCCGGATGGACCACCAGCGCACGATTGCCGATCCGGGTTGGAAAATGATTTTTGAGAACAAACTTCCGACAACGCCAGAGGATGATCCCATGATGATCTGCTTGCGAACGCAGCAGCCCGTACGAGGGATGGTGCGAGGGTTGATCCTGGCCAATGGTTCCATCCGTTGGCTTGCCATCAGCGCGCAACCGCTGACCGACGCCGAGGGCAAACTGACAAGGATCGTGAGCAGTTATTCGGATATCACCGAACAACGCTCCCTGCAGGAGCAGGTGCGCCACTCCCAAAAAATGGAAGTCGTCGGCCAGCTTGCCGGAGGAATCGCGCATGATTTTAATAATATCCTAACGGCCTTGTCGTTAAACCTCGAACGAATCGACCGGTCCACCGAATTTCCGTCTTCGCTGCGGCACCTTACGACTGATCTTAAGGCCATGTGCCAGCGTGCCGCCGGTCTGACCGAGCAACTTCTGTTATTCGCACGCCGTCGACCGATACAGATGAAGACACTCGACCTGAATGCGAGTATTGTGCCGCTGATAAAGATTCTTCGCGCCACCCTCAGCGAAAGCGTGAACATTGTTCCAAAGCTCGAAAAAACCAAGGTTTTGATCGAGGGTGATTCCGGCATGATTGACCAGATCGTGATGAATTTGTGCATCAACGCCCGAGATGCCATGCCGAGAGGTGGCGCGGTCATGATCGAGACCGGGGTGGAGTTGGTTGACCAAAAATTTGTCAACGAATCGACTTTCCAAGATGCACGGCTCGGCAAATTTGCGTTCCTGCGGATAAGTGACGAAGGGACCGGCATGTCGCCCGAAACATTGAGCCACATTTTTGAGCCCTTTTTCACCACGAAGGAAATAGGCAGAGGAACCGGACTGGGTTTAGCCAGCGTCCACAGTATTGCACTACAGCACAATGCCTGGATCGCGGTGCAGAGCGCGTTAGGCCAGGGCACGACATTTACCGTCTATTTCCCCAAGTCTGATGCCCATGAGGCTACCGCTACAAAACAGCAGCCAACGATAAAAACTGGGCTCGAGACCATCCTACTGGTTGAGGACGAACACGCCGTGCGTTTGGGGGCAGCCATGATCCTGAGAGACATTGGCTACCAAATAATCGAAGCCAGCGACGGAAGAGAAGCCATCGAGCTGTGGGAAAAATATTCCAGTGAGGTGGATTTGGTACTCACCGATATGGTAATGCCCGGGGGATACAGCGGTCTCGAAATGCTTGCAAAACTGCGGATTTCGCGCCCTGAGCTAAAGGCGATTTTGATGACTGGATACAGTGAGAGCATCGTCCGTTCCGAGCACGTGCAGGTGAAGGATCTCCGCGTCCTGCAAAAGCCTTTCGATTTTGATAAGTTAGTAAAAACTATCTCCGACGCGTTAGGTTCGACCTAAACATCAACGCTGTTTTCACGAATTCCGGCACTGAAAGACTGCATGCCCGATGGCTAGAGCTGACAGCCGGAAATGGATCGAATGGCGGTGACAATCTGGGGCCCGGAAAAGTCACCTTCCCCTTTGTCCCCCGGCGAGTTAATCTATCGCAAAACCGCCGGGCACCGCAGTCACCTGCACTCTATTTGCCCGAGGCAGGAGATGAAGCCCACCCAATCGAGCGTCTTCAGCCCCGCGCTGCGGAACGGCAGGTCCTGATACTCCTGCGTCGCGCCATTGGCTGGTGTCACGCAAAGGGCCTCTGAAAATCCAGTTTCCGACCAGGACGGACAGGATTTGCAGGAGGGGGATCCGGCGGGCGAAACCGACGTCGGCCGGGACTTTTTTCGGAGATGGGCGAGCCACGGGAGAAATTCTTTTTCGAGGGCGAGGACCTCATCGGGCCGGTGGCGGCGGAACCAACGTGAAAAGCGCTCGGCGGAGAGCTGGGTCAACTCCAGCACCGGGCCGCGGCGAGACGAACGGGCGCTGCGGAAGGGCGCGCGGGATAGGTGGAGAGGACCGGATGGGCCCGTCGGAGACCGATCCTACTTTAGAACGCTTGGCCATGTGATCGGAAATGATGGGAGGGAGGGTGACCTCGGCTCTGGCGGGGAGCGCGAGGAGGAGGCACCTGAGGAGTGCGACCGCGGGGAGGCGGGGGGGAGGTGCATGGAGCAAGGGAGCAGATCGGCCCAGAGGGTGCGCGGGAAAGTTACGCCGGTTGGGAAATCGCCGCTCCGGCGAGGCTTCGGGCGATCACGCGGCGGCGGAACCTGCGACCCTCCGTCAAAACGCGACCGTGTTGGTCCAGACGAACTGGCGGGGTTCGCCGACGAAGGTGGCGCCGATGGCGTTTTCGACGGTGAAGCCGCTCGTGCGGCTGGGGCGCAGATCGACCTTATATTTGTTGAAGAGATTGTTCACGTTCATCTGCGTGCGGAATCCGTAGCGGCCGATCTTTCGGCTGTAGGAGATGAAGGGGCTGAACTGCGGATTCACGTCGGACTCTTTGTAGAGGTAGCGGATGTTTCCGCCTTTGCCGTCGGGCTCGGAATACCAGTAGGTGCGCTTGTCGATGTCCCAGCGGATGGTGCCGCCGATCGTGGCGCCGCGGAGGCGGCCTTCCGTGACGGCGTAGGTGTTGGTCCACACGAAGCGATAGAGCGGGTGGCCGATGGTGGGTTCGCCGGACTCGGACAGCCGCAGCGCGCCTTTGAGGCCGGCGGGGTCGTTGAAGAAATAGGGAATCTCGGAGATGGGGCGGCCGGTGCGGAGGGTGCGGGCTTGGAGGCCGGCCGGCGTCTGGAACCAGCGGAGCGCGCGGAAGAGCACGCTGTTGTTGGTGATGCGGCCATTGGGCTGCGTGGTGCCGCCGCGACCGTAGGCGTAGTAGTCGTTCGCGCTGTTGCTCATCATCGCGACGGTGAGCTGGGTGTTGGCCGCGCCGACGGGGGCGAGACGGAGGCCGCTCGTACTGTTGACGGTGGCGACGCCGGCGGTGTCGGTCGGCACCATGAACGGTGTGCCGTCGGAGTAGGTGACGCCACCGTTGGTCTGGTTATAATGGAACTCGTCGTTCCAGAGGAGAGGGAAGACGGAGGCGGTCTCGATCTTGCCGTCCTGCTGGGTGAAACCGAGGCGGGAGCGCCAGTTTTTGGTGAGCGCGGCGGTAACGATGAGTTCGATGCCGCTGGATTGCTTGTCGAGGCTCACCCACTGGTTGCGCTGGGCGGCGTTGAAGGCGTCGTTGATGCCGATGGGGTTGATCGTGTCGCGGTCGCCGCCGCCATAGTTGAAGTTTTCATTTTTCGAGACGGCGCGGTAGTAGGAGAGCGAGCCGGAGATGCGGCCGCCGGCGGGTTCGAATTTGAAACCGATTTCCTGGCTGAAGCCCTCGGTGTCTCGCGGCGGATTGCCATAGGGATCGTTGGAGCCTTTGGCGGGATCGAAGGTCTGGCCGACATTGTAGTAGGTATAGAGCCAGGGCTTGAGGCGGTAGGTGAGGCCGAGGTTGTAGCTCTTGTTTTCCTTGGAGACGTCGGTCCAGCCCTCGGTGCCAGTGAGGACGGTGTTGGCGCGGCGGGAGAAAGTGTTGGAGATGCGGTAGCCGAAGAGCGTGGTGAAGCGGTCGTCGAGCCAGCGCGTGTAGTTGGCGCCGTAGAGACCCCAGTTCTTGTTGTCCTCGGCGTAGTGGCTGGCGTTGGCGCCGCCGACGCCGGTGAAGCCGGGGACGAGGGAGACGAGCCCGAGACGATTGAGCGGCGACTCAAAGCGGGGATTACGGGGGTTTTGCTGGAGGAGGACGTAATTTTTGCCGGCGACGGTGACCTGGCGGGTGCCGATGCGGAAATAGGGTTTCTTCTGGGGGCCGTCGTTCACGGACCAATAGATCGTGGGCATCTCGGCGCGGCCGAGTTGGTTGGTGCCGGTGGTGCCGCCAGCGGCAGCGGGGCGCGGGTTGGTGAGATCGTAGACATTGAAGCTGCTGTCGGCCTCGTAGTAGCGGTAATTGGTGTTGCCGCCTGAATTGAAGTTCAGGTCGTAGCCGACGACGGTCTGGCTTTTGGCGCGACCGCGAAAAAGTTCGTTGGTGACGACGGCGTTGGCGCGGTAGGCGTGTTTCTTGCCGGCGGAGCGGTCCATGCGGAAGGTGGAGCCGTTGGCCCACTCGCCGTTGAGAAACGGATTGGTGGTGTTGAAGGCGCGCGGTGCGAGGAGGGTGCCGCCGTCGGGGCCGCGCTGGCTCTTGGTGTGTTCATACATCGCGCCGAGGGAGGTCGCGAGCCACTTGGTCCAGACGGTGTCGGCGGTGACGGTGTAGGTCTCGGTGTTGATGTCCTCGGATTGCGACCAACCGGACCAGGAGGAGGCGTTGTCCCACGAGAGCTTGCTGTTGACGATGGCGCCGCCGGGGTAGGCCGTGCCGGTCTTTGGGTTCGTGGCACCGGCCTGATCGGTGGCGAGGAGGTAGAGCAGGGAATAGGTGTGGCGCGGGTCGCGCGTGGCGTTGGTGAAACTCAGGTCGTCGGCGCGCGTGGGGATGACACGGTCGTTGTCGGTCTTGCGCGCGCTGAGGCGGAGGGACGTGTTGAAGGGAAGCCGCGCGGAGAGGGCGCCGTAGTAGGCCGCGGTCTTCGAGTTGATGTAGAGACGGCGGTAGTTTTGGTCCTCGTCGAGGGCGACGAAACGAAATGCGATGTCTTTGAGGCCGTAGCTGGTGTCGAACTCCCAGCGCTTGGAGCCGAATTGGTCGATGCGCGAGGTCGTGCTCGTGGTGGTGAGCGGGCGCTGGTTGCTGGAGCTGAAGCGGGCCTGTTTCGAGCCGGTGTTAGCGAAACCGCCGGCGCCGCTCGCGCCGAAGAGGAGGGCGTTGGCGCCCTTGATGACCTCGACGCGCTCGGTGTCGAAGGTGTCGGTGATGCTGGTGCGCGTGGAGCTGGCGCTGAAGCCGTCGCGGCGCGTCTGGCCGGCGGTGAGGCCGCGCGAGCCGACTTGGGCGACGCTGAAGCGGTCGCCGGGCTGGTTGTTGTTGGAATCGGAGTCGGGCGTGGCGAGCACTTGGCCGACGCCGGCGCCGTAGCCGTTGAGGAGATCCTCCACGGTGGTGGTCGCGACGTCCTGCATGAACTGCTCGGTGAAAATATCGGCGGCGACGGGAGCCTTGAGGAGCTCCATGTTGAAGGCGGCGATGGAGTTCGAGTTGAGCGCGCCATAGCTGGTGTCTTTCGCGGTGCTGACCTCGAAGGGATTGAGGAGGACGGGGGCCGGTGAGTTAGTCGCAGGGTTGGAGGGCGCGGGAGTGGCTTGCGAGGGCGCGGCAGTGGTTTGGGCCAGCGCGGTGGGCGCGAGGGCGAGCCCGAGGACGGCGCGGAGAATGGTGCGGCGGCGCACCGAGGTGGAGCGGGGATGGGTTGGCATGGCCAAGGGGTGGGGTGGGTGGGACGGTCGGAATTGTTGCGGCGCCGGCGCGGCGCTCCGCTGTCCTGAGCTGCAACGATTGCAGCGGGGAGAATGGCGGGGGGCGTCTTCTACGCGCGCGTCGTCGTGCCGTCAATCCAGCGGCCCTCGATCAGCCGCATGCGGCGAGTGGCCGGCACACCGAGTTCGTGGGGGAAAATCTGGTTGGTCACCAGATCGATGGCCCCTCGATGGCCGCGGGAAATTGATGCAGCCGGGAGGGCCCCGGACCGTCGAGCGGGGCGCGAGAGGCGGGCGAAACCGACGTCGGCCGGGACTTTTTTTCGGAGATGGGCGAGCCACGGGAGAAATTCTTTTTCGAGGGCGACGACCACATCGGGCCGGTGGCGGCGGAACCAACGTGAAAAGCGCTCGGCGGAGAGCTGGGTCAACTCCAGCACCGCGCCGCGGCGAGACGAACGGGCGCTGCGGAAGGGCGCGCGGGATAGGTAGAGAGGACCGGATGGGCCCGTCGGAGACCGACTCTGCTTTTAGAACGCTTGGCCGTCGGCCTTCGTGCCGCAGACGCTGACGGCGAGGCCGAGTTCGGCGGCGAGGGCGGCTTTGGCGTAGAGGGCGAGGTCGGCTTCCTTCGCGCTGTTCGCGTAGGCGACTTGGATGTGGTTGGCTTTGTGGCGGGCCATCATCTGGTCTCGCGAGACGCCGTAGGTCACGGCGTGCATGATCGGCCATTGCATCGTCGTCTCTTTCCAGCGGCGTTCCGTTTCCGCGAGCGGGAGCGTGATTACTTTGGCGCGGCCGAGGTCCATCTTTAGTTTCCCGCCTTCAACGAAGATGCGGCTCCAGACGATTTCACCGGGTTTGGCGATGCCGCGCACGGTGCCGCCACCAAGGCGGAAATACATCGGAGGCTGGCGGAGCGAGTCGGTGCCTCGGTATCCGCCGATGTGGTGCGCGGGCGGGGCGCTGCCCGAGATCAGAAACACCCACACATATTCGTCGGTCGTGCCGCTGGCGTCGGGGGCGCCCCAACGCAGATCGTGGAGCGTGTTTTCGACGGGCTGGCCGAGGGCGGTGTGGACGCGATTGGTGAAGAGGCCGTCGAGGCCGGCGCATTCGTCGACCTCGTTGAAGTGGGTGAGTGGCTGGCCGGGGCGGATAACTTTACCGGCGGCGTTTTTGACGGGTGGGCGGTCGCTGTTGTTGAGAATACCTTCGACGAGGTCGCTCGCGGGGAGGAGGTCTTTGAGGCCTTGTTGGTATTGGATACCGATGGACTCGCAGCCGAATTCGTCGGCGATGCGGAGGGCGGCGACGTAGGTTTTACACTGCCAGAGCACCTGCGCCTCGGTGAGCTCGGTTTTGTCGTCGGTGCCGAGGTGAAACTTCATGCCCTTCTGCAGGAGCCATTGGTAAACGGCCTGCGCTTCGGAGTCGGGGACTTGCGTGGCGCCGTAGTAGAGGGCGGATTGCGAGAGGCGCTCTTTGTAGACGCCGGTTTGGAAGAGGAGTTCGTCGGGGATGATGGCGTTATACATACCCATGCAGCCCTCGTCGAAGATGCCCATAATGGATTTCCGGCGGCGAAGATCGTCGGCGATTTTTTTGGCGATCGTGCGGGCCTTGGGCGGGACGCTGGCTTTGGCGAGCGGCTTGACGTGAGCGGTCTGGTGCGTCGTGACGCCGGTGGAGAGCCAGGCCTTCAGGCCGGTGAGAAAATAGTCGTCGGAGAAATCGTCGCTCCAGAGCGTGGAGTATTTCACGCCGGCTTTGGTGAGCGAGCCGTTGAGATTTAACATGCCGACGAGACCGGGCCACGTGCCGGACCAATTGGCGACGGTGAGAATCGGGGCTTGGTGCGAGATGAGGCCGGCGAGGAGGTGGTGCGAATATTGCCAGACGGCCTCGGCGACGATGAGCGGCGTCTTGGGATCAATGCCCGCGAAGACTGCCATGCCCTCTTTTTGGGAGCTGATGAAACCGTGCTTTTGCGCGGCCTTGTAGGCATGGGCGCGGACGAGTTTGTAGCCGAGCTTGGCCACGGCGGCGGCGAGCGTCTGCTCCATCGCGTGTTGGGCGGGCCAGCAGACTTCGTTGGCGGATTGACGGAGATCGCCGTTGGCGACGAGGAGAATGGTTTTGAGTTTAGCCATGGGAGGAAGGTGGGTTCGCGGGGTGTGGGTGAAAAGGGTGGCGAGAGAATGTTGTCCGACAAGTGCCGAGTAGAATGCACTCGATCTGCGGTGGGGAGAATGGATAGTTGGGGTATTCACATGGAGAAAATCGACCGATCCGACGCAAGCAATCTGCTCTCCCAGCAGGTGTCGGCGGCGCGTTATTTTTTTCTGAATCTCGCGCCGCGCCGCGCGGACCCGCTCACGCTCGTCATGGGCGGGCGCGAGCAGTGCAATCCGGACTACGCGGTCGTGCGGGGGCAGTTTCCGTTTTTCGTCTTGGAGTATGTGGTGGCGGGGAGCGGCACGGTGAAGCTCGGGAACACGTTGCACGCGCTCGGCCCGGGGATGGTTTATGCTTACGCGCCGACGACGCGGTGCGAGATCCGCACCGATCCGCGCGATCCGATGGTCAAATATTTCCTCTCGGTCACCGGCGCGGAGGTGACGAAGCGGTTCCAGCGCTGCGGGGTCGCGCCCGGTCGCGTGCGGCAACTCGCCGCGCACGCCGAGGTGACGAGCGTGCTCGAAGATCTCGTGCGCGAGGGGCAACGCTCGGGCGCGTTGGCGCGGCGGATCGGGGCGGTGTTGTTCGAGTTGTTGCTGTTGAAGATCGAGGACTCGGCGTCGCTCGCGCCGCATGACAGCGAGCCGGCGCGCGAAGCATTTCTGCGGTGCAAGGCGTTGATCGATGCGCAGGCGGAGCGGCTCATGACACTGGAGGAGATCGCGCAGATGGCGGGGGTGGAGGCGTCGAGCGTGTGCCGGTGGTTCCGGCGTTATCAAGGGACGAGTCCGTATCAGTATTTACTGCGGCGAAAAATGAACATCGCGGCCGAGTTTCTCGTCGAGCACGGCGGTCTCGTGAAAGAGGTCGGGCAACGGATCGGTTTTGCGGACCCGTATCATTTTTCGCGGGCCTTCAAGGCCGTGCACGGCATCGCGCCGCGGGCGTTGCTGGGCTATCGGCAAACTTCCTGACTATGGCATCGCATCCCACCGACATCCGCGCCCTCCACGTTGCCCTGCTCGACATTCCGCTGTTCGAGCCGTTTGGAATTTCCGGAGGCGCGCAGGCGGCGGCGAACAATGTGCTCGTCACGCTGGAGCTCGCCGATGGCACGCTCGGCTACGGTGAAGCGGCGCCGTTGCCCGCCTACAACGGTGAGACGCAGGCGCAGGCCCTGACGGTGTTGCGGGGCGCCCAGCTCTGGCTGGCGGGACACGCGGGTGGAGACTGGCGGCGGGCGGCGGCGGACTTTCGCGGGCGTGGCGGCGCGTGGTGCGGTTCGGCGCAGTGTGCGTTTGAAATGGCCTTGCTCGACGCGCTCACGAAACAGCGCGGCGAGCCGTTGGTGAAATTTTTCGGCGGCGCGGGCACGGGGCTCGAGACCGATATGACGGTGACGACGGGTTCGGCCGAAAAGGCGGCGGAGGCGGCGCGGGATATTCGGGCGAGGGGCATCCGTATGATCAAGGTGAAGGTCGGTGGGAAAGCCGGACCGGCGCACGATCTGGCTCGCCTGTGTGCGATTCACGACGTGGCGCCCGAGTCGCCGTTGATTCTCGATGGCAATGCGGGCTTGTCGCGCGCGGCGGCGAGCGAACTCGTGCGTGGGTTGAAGGCACGCGGCATCGTGCCAGCGTTGTTGGAGCAGTGGCTCGCGAAGGATGACCTAGCTGGCGCGCGTGCTTTGGTTGAGGAGAGTGGGTGGTTGGTGGCGGCCGACGAGAGTGTGACGAGCGCGGGCGATGCGCGACGCGTGGTGGCGGAGCGCGCGGCGGGCGCGATCAATATCAAACTCATGAAGGGCGGAGTCGCGGCGGCGCTCGATATCGTGGCGGTCGCGAAATCGGCGGGGCTCAAGCTGATGATCGGCGGAAACGTCGAATCGATTCTGGCGATGACGGTGTCGGCGTGTTTCGCAGCGGGGCAGGGCGGGTTTGATTTCGCCGACCTCGATACGCCGCTGTTTCTCGCCGAGAATCCGTTTGATGGGGGCTTTACAATGGACGGCGGGAAAATTTCCGTGGCGCACATCGCGGCGGGCCACGGGGTGACGCCGAAGCGGTAGGGCGACCAGAAAGTCCGGAAACCAGAAACTCGAGAATCGGCGTTGCCCGTCGGGCGCGACTGCTTTTCGTTCAAGCTCGCATGACACCGAAAACAGCTCTCATCACCGGCGCGTCGCGCGGCATCGGCCGAGGTATTGCGATCGAACTGGCCCGCACCGGCGCGCGCATCGCGATCAACTACGCGGGCAACGCCGAGGCGGCCGCCGAAGCCCTCGCGTTGGTCAGGTCCGCGGGCGGCGATGGGTTTATTGTGCAAGGCGACGTCGCAGTCGCCGCAGACCGTGCGCGACTGGTGGCTGAGACCGTCGCGCAGTTTGGTCGAATCGATCTGCTCGTGAATAACGCCGGTGTCGCGCCGAAGATCCGCGCCGATCTGCTCGATGCGGGCGAGGAAAGCTTCGACCGCCTGTTCGCGATCAACCTCAAAGGCCCGTTTTTCCTCTCCCAGCTCGTGGCGAAACAGATGTTGCAGCAGTCGCCCGACGCCGAGGGCTTCCGCGGGCGCATGGTCAACATCACTTCGATCTCCGTCTACACGGCTTCGATCAACCGCGGCGATTATTGCATGGTGAAGGCGGGGCTCGCGATGATGACGAAACTCTTCGCTGACCGACTCGCGAACGACGGCATCAACGTTTACGAAATTCGTCCCGGCGTGATCGCCACCGATATGACGGGCGGGGTGAAGGAAAAATACGACAAGCTCATCATCACAGACGAGCGCGGCATCACGCCGATCCGCCGTTGGGGCAAACCGGAGGACATCGGTCGCGCCGTGCGCGCGATCGCGGAGGATCGGTTTCCGTTTTCCACGGGCGCGTGCTTCGACGTGGACGGTGGGTTTCACCTGCAGCGGCTGTAACGTCCGGCGGATTGCGGGGCGTGATCACGGTGAAGTCGCCGGTGGTAATGGGGGCGGTGCGCGTTTCTTGATGCGCACTTTTTCACGGAAGCGTTGAGACGATTTTGTCCGTCAACGAGTGAGAAACGACGCTCGAATTCGACCACGCGGAAGCGCGACGATGAAGCGCGGTAATAACTTCGCGACCACAGCCCGTAGCGGTTGACCGGAAAAATAACACGATCTGTAGTGGTGGCCTGCGATTCGCACACCCGGTGGGTGACGCTGCTTCGCGGGTTTTCGTCACATCCGATACGCCCTCCCATGTCCGCGCACACCCGTCCTGTCTCCCATTCGGCCAACGGTCTCCAAGACTTCATCGCGATCTCCCGCTACGCCCGCTATTCACCAGAAAAACGTCGCCGCGAAACCTGGTCCGAAGCCGTCGCACGGGTGCGCAACATGCACCTCGCGCATTTCTCTGAGCGCTCGCTTTCCGATGCGAAGCTCGTCGCGTTGGAGCAAGGCGATGTCACGCCTGAGGAAGTTGCGGCCATCGAGCGGCTCAGCGGTGGACTGCACGCGGCGATCCGTGCGGCGTTCGACGCGGTGGCGCGGCGCGAGGTGTTGCCGTCGATGCGCTCGTTGCAATTTGGCGGCGACGCGATCCTCACGAAACACGCCCGCGTCTACAATTGCTGCTTCACCTACATCGACCGGCTCGAAGCCTTCCGTGAGACGCTCTATTTGCTGCTGTGCGGCTGTGGCGTGGGGTTCTCCGTGCAGACCCACCACATCGCGAAGTTGCCGGCTTTCGCGCCGCGTGATGAGACGCTCGCGCCGCTGACTCATGTCGTGGCGGACACGATCGAAGGCTGGGCCGATGCGCTGCACGCGCTGATGGCCAACGCGGTCGCGGGGCGGCAGGTGCACTTCGACTACGCGCAGATCCGGCCCGAAGGCGCGCCGCTGCGCACCTCGGGCGGCAAGGCCCCCGGCTCCGCGCCGCTCTTCCATACGCTCTCGCGTGCTGAGCGCATCGTGCGTGGCGCGGCCGGCCGGCAGCTGCGTCCGATCGAGGCCTACGATATTCTCATGTGGGCAGCGAAGGCCGTGCTCTCCGGCGGGGTGCGCCGCTCGGCGACGATCTGTCTTTTCTCGGTGGATGATGCCGAGATGGTCGCCGCGAAGACCGGAAACTGGTTTGCCGATCAGCCGCAGCGGGCGGCGAGCAACAACTCAGCGGTGATCGTCCGTGCGACGGCGACGCGCGCGCAATTCGACGCGCTCTTCGAGGCGCAAAAGCAGTTTGGCGAGCCCGGTTTTTATTTCGTCGAAGACACCGAATACGGGGCGAATCCTTGCGTTGAAATTGGCCTGCATCCGCGGCTCACGCTCGATCCTGCGTCGATTGCGCGGTTGCGCGAACTCGGCCACACGGGCGAGTTGCGCGTGGGCGACGAGGTTACCGGCGTGCAGTTCTGCAACCTCTCCACGATCTCCGCCGCAGCGGCGGAGACGCCCGCCGATTTCTATCGGCTGTGTGCTCACGCGGCGCTGATTGGCACGTTGCAGGCGGGCTACACGGAGTTCGGCTATTTATCGCCGGTTTCGCGGGTGATCACGGAGCGCGAGGCGCTGCTGGGCGTTTCGCTGTGCGGCATCCTCGACCGTCCCGGCGTTTTTCTCGATCCGGTGGTGCTGCGGGCCGGTGCGGCGGTGGTGAAAACGGTCAACGCGGTCGTCGCCCGCGCGCTCGGCATTCAGCCGGCGGCCCGCACGACCTGCGTGAAACCCGAAGGCACGGCGAGCCTGCTCCTCGGCACGAGCAGTGGGCTGCACCCGCACCACGCGCCGCGTTATTTTCGACGCGTGCAGGCGAACGTCCACGATCCCGTTTACCTCCACTTCCGGAAAAGCAACCCGCACATGGTGGAGCAAAGTGTTTACGACCCGAACGGTCGCACCGAGGTGATCACCTTTCCGGTCGAGGGCCCGGACTTTGGCATTTACCGCGAGGACCTCTCGGCCGTGAAGCACCTCGAATATGTCCGGCTCGTGCAGGAGAACTGGGTGCAAGCAGGGCGGCGCCACGAGGACACGTCGCCCGGGCTCCATCACAATGTTTCCTGCACCATTTCAGTGCGCCCGGACGAGTGGGCCGCCGTGGCGGACTTTGTGTGGGCGCACCGCCACGCGTTTACCGGGATCGCGATGCTGCAAGACTGCGGTGACAAACTCTACCAGCAGGCGCCACGTGAGGGCGTGGTCACTGCCGCCGACATCGCCAAGTGGAACACCCTCTCGCACCAGAGCGTCGACTACACGACACTCGAAGAATCCGAGGACATCACGGATCTCAAGCAGGTGGCCGCGTGTGCCGGTGGGGCGTGCGAGGTGGTGTGACAAGAGGGTGGCGCGGTCTGCGGGGTTGGAAAGCGGAGGTGCGGAGAACGGAGGTCGTTCTTGCGAAATGGGTGCGGATTATTACGGTCCGCGCTCATGAAAAAACTTATTACCCTTGTTACATCCCTCTGCCTTGCCGCCGCCATTTACGCCGGCTCGGGCAAAGTTGCCGATATCTCGCACGCCGATCTCCAGACCGCGATCGCCAAGAAGGCCGTCACCGTCCTTGATGTAAACGGCAGTGATTCGTTCGCCGAAGGCCGCATCCCCGGCGCGATCGATTTTTCCGCCAACGGCAAGAAACTCGCCGCCCTTCTGCCGAAGGACAAAAACGCCCTCGTCGTCGCTTACTGTGGCAATGAGCACTGCAATGCGTATCAGGCTGCGGCCAGCGCGGCGGTCGCACTCGGCTACACCAATGTGAAGCATTACTCGCCCGGCATCGACGGCTGGAAAAAGTCCGGCGCGAAGACGGAGAAGAGCTGAGCTCGCCGAAGAAAGCGAAGGCGGGAAATTTTCGCAGACCCAGCCCGGGCAAAGTGCCCGGGCTTTTTTGTGCGCGCACGGGCCGCGCTGCGGGCGTGATGTCGGCCGCGACGTTGGGGAGTGCGACGCCCCCGTCGGCTGGTGGTGGTGGTGCCTGCCGCGCCGGGGGCGTCGCGGCACCGGTGGACAAGGGTGGCGCAGGGGCACGGCTCCGACGGCTTTCTAGCCGCCGTGCTTGGGCGGCTGGAAAGTCGCCGATCCGTGCGAACCGCCCAGCGACCGTCGCGACTTCGGCCCAAGCGGGCCGCACGCGATTTTTTTGCGCTCGCGACGACGCGCCAGGTGGGCACGTTCGCGCGGATGTTGCTCACGTGCCAATCCGGATTTGAAACGATGCTCGCGCGCGAACTGGCGGACGCGGGCGGGCCCGCCGTCGAGCAAGGGCCGGGTTGGGTGCGGACCGACGCTGCGGTCGCGACCGAGTCGTTGGCGTTTTCCTGGCTCACGTTGCGCGATCCCATCGAGGTAAAAGGAGAATCCGTCAACGCCCTCGCGTCGCGCGTAGCCGAGTATTTTCTCACGAGCTTACGCGGCGAGCGGGTCGAGGCGGCTTGGCCGAATGTGTGGCTCGGACCCCAGGAAACGGTGGGTTTGGGTCGGCGGCTTTCCGCCGTGGAGTCGGCGTTTGGCGAGCTGTTGAAGAAAAAACTCTCGCGCGTCGCGAAGCTGGCGGTGGCGGACGTGCCGCGGGGCGTGAGCCCAGATGGTCATGTCGCGCGGGGGTTGTGGGTGTATTTCGTGGATTTTGGGCGTGCTTATGTGGCGCGTGAGGCGTTCGTGCACGGTCAGCGTCGGATGGCGGACGACGATCTCGCGCCGTCGCGCTCGTATCTGAAAATCGAGGAAGCCTACATCATTCTCGGACGTGAGCCGGGGGCAGGGGAGAGCGTGTGTGATCTCGGCGCGGCGCCCGGTGGTTGGAGTTATAGCGCGGCGAAACGCGGCGCGCGCGTCGTCGCGATCGACAACGGCCCGTTGAAGGGCGGCGCGCTCGACCATCCGCAGATCGAGCATTTGTGCGCGGATGCGTTCAAGTTCATCCCGCGTGTCGGCGAGAACTTTGACTGGCTGTTCTGCGACCTCGTTGAGGAGCCGCACCATGTGTTGCAGCACATCGTTTCGCCGTGGCTGGCGCAGGGCTGGTGCCGGCGATTCGTGATTAATTTCAAGATCGGTCGCGTGGACGCCGTGGCGCTGCTGCGCGAGCTGCGCACACCGGATTCACCGTTCGCCAAACACGCCCCGGGTTTCCGCATCCGCCACCTCTATCACGACCGCGAGGAGTTTACGGTGGTGGGGGAAGTGACGGGGCGCTGAGCGGTTTACGCCACCCACACAAAATCTGCGCTTGCGACCTAGTGCCGGACGTCGGCGACGAGCCCGTCACCCCGTCGGCACCCGCCGTCTTGATCGCCTGATAGAGGCCGGCGTCCGGCGAACGAATCTGGGCAAATTCACCACGCTCGATGAAACCGCGCATGTCGCCGTTCAACACGAGCGCGTGAAAAATGTGCCGCAGTTCGCGCGTTTGGGTCGCAGCGGCGAGCGCCGTTGAGAGATATTTTTCGAACTGCTCAGCTGCGTGCTGATCACGCCGCGCCACCTCGGACCGAAACCCGAAGATCACTTTCAGGATTTCGCGGAGACTCGGGTTACGGTCGGTGCGGAAGACTTGCTGGAGCTTGAGCAGATTCCAGAACTCCTTCGGCTGCTCCAAGAGCAGTTGCGCCGCGATGGCCTCGGCGGCAGGCCAATTTTCCAGCGCCACCGTTTCGCGTAGCGCAGGAGGCTTCGCCGCCATTTCCTGCGCCTGCCTGGTGACGCGCTGGCGATGGATCTCGCGGACGATCTTGATCCCATCGGGGCCGATCGCTTCATGCACGATGTCGGTCAGCGGATCGACGGAGGTCGTCGCGCGGCGTCGCGGTGAGGCCGAGCTTGGCGTCAACGAAATATTCGACGATCGCGCGGTTGTTGTCGCTGATCGTGCGGTGCGCCTCGTCGCTAGTGATCAGTGGAAAATCCATCGGCGCGAAGTTCGTGAGAAAACGGTTGTTCGTCGCGAGGCTCTGGATCGTAGTGACCACGACCTGCGCCTTCTGCCAGTCAGGGCGTTTCTGTTTGTAGATGACGGTCGAAATGCCGTCCGCCGCGAGATAGGCGGTGAAGTTCTTCTCGGCCTGCCGCTCCAGTTCCAGCCGGACGACGAGGAAAAAATGCGCTACGCGTTCTCGGTGCGCAGATAGAGTTTCGCGATGGCCGCACTGAGGAGCGTCTTGCCCGTGGCCGTGGCCATTTCGAAGAGGAAGCGGTGCTTGCCGGGCAGCGCCGCCTGCTGGAGCGCCCGGACGGCAGTGACCTGGTAACCGCGGAGCAGGCGGATTTTCTTGTTCACCGTCGCTGTCGCGCGCTCGGCCGCAGAGCAGGTGGGCCACGCCACGTTCTGGGCGACAGCGATGTAGTTTTCGTCCACCACGCCCGCTGCGAGCCGCGTGGAGTCAGGTCGCCACTCGGGTGCCTTGCCGAGTTCTTCGAGCGGGAGGAAACGGGACACCCGCACCGGATTTCCCGGCCGGAGATTCCATGAGTAGTGGATGAGCCCGTTGTTCAGGAAAATGTGACTGACCCCGAGCGCCAGCGCATACGCCCGCGCCTGCTCCTTGGCCCTGAGCGGATCGATGCCCTGCTTCTTCGCCTCGACCAAGGCGACCGGCCGGCCAGCGGTGTTCAGCAGCACGTAATCCACAAACCCACCCGGCACATGTTCGAAGTCCGCTCCGCGATCGAGATTGGGCGCGAAGATTTTTTCGAAACCCGCTGCTCATAGACGATATTTTCCCGCTGCCCCGACACATCCGGCAGAAACCGCCACCCCGCAGCCTCCCACAGTTGGTTGATCGTGGTGCTGGCTCGGGCTTCGGAGGGCATGGCTTTACGCGTTGGCGAAAGGAGTGCGGGCCACCACGCCGCCATAGTCCTGCCCTGCATTGAGGTCATCGGTGTAGAGAATCTTGCAGCCGAGTGCGCGCGCCGCCGCGATGATGGCCGCAGCCCAGTAAGAGATTTGGTCGCGCAGCTGCAGGGCAAACGCCGCCAGCGCGAGTTCACCCGTCAACGGCAGCACGGGGTATTCGAGCATGGCGCGCAAAATGGTTTCCGTCTCCTCCGCTTCCAGCCTGAAGCGCTTTTTCCCCGAGGCGTTGCCCAGCTCCTCACGGTGCGAGTAGGCGAAGCCGTTTACTTCGTTGAGGAAGAGCGTGAGGATGCGGCCGTCGCGGAATTTGAGGAAGGCGTTGCGGAAGATGTCGCGGAAAAGTTCGGGGAGGTGCGCGCCGGTTTTGGCGTTGCTGATGGCTTCGACACCTTCGGAGAAAAGGGCGACGCGCTGGTCGCCGGAAACGGTCAACGGCAGGAGGGCGCGCCAGCGGTATTTCGCGAGCGGGCCGGTGAAGCAGGCGCGCTTGCCGCCCATCGCCACGGACTCCTCGTCGAGGTCGTCCATGAACTTGTCGATGAGGGCGAGGCGGATGAGCTCGACCTGATCGGAAGGGAGGGGGAGTGTGCCGACGAGGAGGTCGCGGCACGCGTCGAGGCGGCGCTTATGAGCATCGAGGCCGGAGGTTGGTGGGAGGCTGAGGCGGGGGGCAATAGTCAGGAAGTGAGATGCGAACTTTTGTTTGGTTTCGGAGCGGCTGTTGGGTCAGGGTGGGGCATGGCTCACAATCCACGGCTTGGTTTTCATCCTTCTCTTGCGGCGCGGGCGGCGGCCGCGCGGGACGCAGCGAAGGCCGGGCAGGCGACGCCGGGCAAGGGACCGGCCGCGGTGGTCCGGGAGGAACTGAAAGAGCTGCGGCTCTGCGGACTCGCGGCCGTGCAGGCGCGGTTTGCGCGCGATCCGGGGTCGATTCAGCGGCTGTTTTACGAGGCGGCGCTGGGGCAGCGCGTGGGGGCGATCTGCAAGGTGCTCGCGGTCGCAAAAAAGGTTTACCGGCAGGTGGACGCGGCGGAGTTGGAGAAAGTCGCGGGCTCGTTGCACCATGGCGGCGTGGTCGCAGTCGTCATGCCGGAGGTGTTACGCGTGCCGACGTCGGCGGATATCCGCGAGTGGGCGAAGCGGGGCGAGGTGGTCCTGGTGCTTGATCGCATCGGCAACGCGCACAACCTCGGCGCCATCGCGCGCACGGCGGCATTTTTCGGCGTGGCGCGGATCGTGATTCCCGACCACGCGAATGCGGCCAAACCAACCGAGTCGGCTCACCGCGTGGCGGAAGGTGGCTTGGAGGTCGTCGAGGTATGGCAGACGCGCGATCTGGTCGGGTGCGTGCGCGAACTCGGCGCGGCAGGCTACGAGGTCGTCGGTGCGGCCACGCGTGGTGGGCGGCCCGAGGTCAGCCAAGGTGCGGTGCGCAAGCCGTTGGCGCTCGTGCTGGGCAACGAGGAGCATGGGCTCACGCCGGTGGTCGCGGCGTCCTGCGCGCGATTGGTAACCATTCCGGGCAGCGGCAAAATCGAATCACTCAATGTGTCCGTGGCGGCGGCGGTCTTGCTGTGGGAGTTGTTGGGGCGGCGTGCCGGCTAGTATTACTCGGTTACGTTTCTCTGAAAAACGCTCAAAATAAGGTGTCACGTAATACGTGACACTCGCTATGAAAAAGCGCCTATTCTTGGCAGAAAAGTAACCGAGTAATACTAGTCGGTATTCAGGAAAAAAGTTTCCCAGATCAGGCGACCGGTGACGAAGCCGATGCCGCCCACGGCACAGGCGAAGGGGATCGCCTGCTGGTGTCCAATCCACCACGCATACGCACCGAGCGGCACGTCGAAGGCGAAAATCACGAGCCAAAAACGGCGGACGCGACGTTGCTGCGGCGAGACGTAGTTGGGGTTGAGTTTGACGTCGTTGAGCCCGGCGGCGTTGGCGCTGGCGAGGTTGTCGCGCAGGACCGTGTGCACTTCGTTCTCCCGGACAGGTGCGGGCGTCGAGGAAAGGAGTGGCTGACCGGTGGCCGCGAGCCGGTTGAGTTCTCGAACGTCGATACGTTGTTCATCGACGCGGACGATGCCGGGGTCGGCACGAGGCGCATCTGCCGGTGCCGGGGCGTCGGGAGCAGCGCCCGAGCGCGGATTCGCGATCGCAAACGTGGTCGGTTTGAACCCGTAGAACTTGCGGGGCGGATCGGGTTCGTCGGGCATCGTTGAGAGGCGGCGCGGTCAATAGTCGTCCATCACGAACCACATGGTCCAAGTGAGGCCGAGGTTGTAGATAATGACGCCAGCGGCACCGTAGATGGGCTGGATCATGATGGCCACGGCGAGGGCTGCGTTGCCGAGGGCGGCGGCGAGCCAGTAGTCGCGCTTGCGGCGGCTGGGGCGTTTCGGCGTGAGGTCGACGTCGTTGAGGCCGGCGGCATTGGCTTTGGCGAGGTTGGCCTGCAGCACGGCGTGAACTTCGTTCGCCGGTTTGGGCGCGGCCGGGGCGGAGGAGGCGATGGGGATTTTGGCGGCGCGGGCGAGATCGCGGACGTCGATGCGGACTTTGTCGCTCTCGATGATACCGGGATCGGGCAAGGGCTGCGTGTCATCGAGCGACGAAGCCTGGCGCACGCCGTTGACGTTCTCAAAATCGACCGGCTTGAATTTATAGAACTTTCGGGGTGGATCGGGCGCGTCGGGCATGGTGCGGGAGTGTGGCGGGTGTCGGCCGACAGTAAAGAGCGCGGGTTTGGGCTTTTGTCGCAGAGCGGGCCGTCGCAGAGTCGGTTTTTCCACATCCATCCTCAGCGACCTACGCCCATGTCTGCTTCTCCCGCACCCGAATATCCCGTGAGCACTGCAACTGGCGTCTTCGACTGGCCCCTGTGTTTCGAGGCAGAGCAGCTGGTTAGTGGTTACGTCGAGGATTTTTTGCTGAGAAACCCGTTTGCGCGGAGCCTCGCCGAGCGGATGCGCGACGAGACGGGCACGGATTTTTTTGAATGGGTTGACCACGTTGTGCTGGGGCCGGACCAGACAGACGCACTGCGCGCCGCCGGATTCGTTGTCGAAGAAAAGGCCGAGTCGAGTGCGGGCACGACGGTGTGGTGGCATCCGAAAGCGATGATGCCACGAGTGCTGCTCCACGGCGGGGCGGGGCACGGGGGTGGGCCTTCGGCGCTCGCGATTCGCCCGGAAGTGTTGGAGGACTTTCTGGCGGCGCACGATCTCGATACGGAGATCGCGGGCAGGTTTGGCGCACGACTGCGGCGAGCGCGGGTGAACCAGGAGAACGGCACGTTGTTCTCGGCGGTCGAGCGACTGGGCTGGCGAGGCTTCGTGGTGCGGGAGCCGACGGCGGAGTTCGTGTCTGCGGTGTTGCGGGCGCGGGAACTCTGGCGGACACGTAAACGTGATTTCGCGGCGGGCGATGAGGCGGGTGTGGCGCACGCGATGGTGCGTCTGGATGCGGTGCTCGCGCTCGTGGATCGCGATGCGGCCTGCGAGTTATTTTTCGCGGAGGAGCGGGTGTATTGGGAGGCGCGCAATCGCGCGGCGCAGGTGCAGAAGCGTCGGCAGGATCGGCTCGGGCTCGGGTGGGGTAATCACGATCACCATACGTTTCGTTGCTCGCGGCGGCATTTTACGGATCTCATGCTTTTTCTCGACCGGTTGGGTTTTCGGAAACGTGAGCGCTACTACGCTGGAGCGCAGGCGGGGTGGGGCGCGCAGATTTCTGAGCAGCCGGTGGCGGGTATCGTGGTGTTTGCGGATGTCGACCTGATGCCGGAAGAAACGGCGATCGATTTTTCGTCGCAGCGTCTGCCGGTCGCGCTGCAATTGGGCACGGTCGGGCTGTGGTGTGGATTGCACGGCGACAGTTTTCTCCAAGCCGGGATGCACCACCTGGAGGCGCGATTCGATTTTGCGCGGGCGCGCGATCAGTTGGCCAAGGAAGGCGTGGCGACGATGAAACCGTTTTCTGACTTCGAGTTTTTGCGGCAGGCGTTTACCGAGGGTGAGCGGTGGACGGTGCGACCGGCGCGGGTGGAGGCATTGCGCGCGGCGGGTCTCGTCACGGCGGCGCAGGCCGAAGGTTTTCTGCGTGATGGTGCGATCGGGAGTCATCTGGAAAATTTGCAGCGCAAGGGCGGCTTCAAAGGGTTTAATCAAAAATCGGTGAGCGTGATCATCGCCGCGACGGATCCGCGCAAGGTCCAGGCGGGACATTGAGGAACTCGGTGGCTCGTAAACGGTCCCTCCCCGCCCTGTGACTGAATCTGAACCAACCGAAGCGGCGCGCGCGGCCGACCTCGCCGCAGAGTGGCTGCGTCGGGCGCAGGCGGGTGACGAAGCGGCGTTTGGCGAGTTGGTGAAAGCGAACTACGAACGGGTTTTTCGTCGGGTGACCGCGATCGTGCGAAACGAACACGACGCGCGCGACGTCTGTCAGGAGGTATGGGTCGCGGTGTGGAAAAATCTGCGCGACTATCGCGGCGATGCGAAATTTTCCACGTGGCTCTACGCGGTGGCGACCCGGCGCGCGATCGATCACGCGCGGAAACAGCAACGTTGGTTTGCGCGGTTTCTGCCGTTCTTGGCCAACGAAACGACGGGCGAAATAATCGAGCCGGCCTCGACGGCGCCGGGGCCGCGCGACGATCTCGAGGGCAGCGAGCGGGCGGCGCGTTTCGAGCGTGCCATCGCGGCTTTGCCGCCGAAGCTTCGGGCCGTGCTCACGATGCGCGAAATCGAAGGTTTGGCTTATGAGGAAATCGCCCAGCAACTCGCTTGCCGGCCGGGCACCGTCATGTCGCGATTATTTAACGCGCGCCGTTCGTTGGCGCAAAAAATCGGAGAACTCCCATGAAAACTACGCGGCTGAAATTTGTTCGATTTATTTTTCTCGCTGCGCTGCTGATGGGCGTCCGCGCACCTCTGGCAGCGGCGGATGGGGGGCACGCCAACGTGCGCGCGATTCTCGTCCTGGCGTCGAATCAGAAAGGTGCTTCCGACGAGAGACTGGCGGCTTATGAGCCGACGTTACGGCGCATCTTGCGCTTCGAGAGTTACAAACTGGCAGGCGAGGGTGCGGCGACGCTCGCAGGTGCAGGCAAGACCATTGTGAAACTTGGTCGCGGTCACGCGCTCGAACTCCAATCCGAAAATTCCGACGGCAAGAGGGGGCGACTGCGCGTGCATTGGCAGGATGGTGGTCGTTCGTTGATGAATATGGGTTTGGTTTTGCGGCCGGGTGTTCCAGCGGTTCTGGGCGGCCCCGCGAATGGCAAGGGCGGCGAAGTGTGGGCGGTGATCTTGGTCGCTGATTAGGCGCTGGGAATCAGCGGGTTACTGGTGATCTGAGTTTGTGGCGAATAAAAGTGAATAAACGCCGTGCGAGATTCGTCCGAAGGAGCGAACCCACTGAAAATCATGAAAACCAAATTCATTGTCGTATCTGTTTTCGCCGCCGTGAGCGGCTTGGCCGGCCTCGCAAATCCTGCGAGTGCTGGAACTGACTTTCGCATCAACATCGGGATCGGCGCCCGGCCCGGTCCCGTGATCATCGCGCCTCGTTGCGAGCCGGTGGTCGTGGTCCCGGCGTCACCAGCTTACGGTTACGGCTACGGTTATGGGCGGTCGGTGCCGGTGCCCGTTTATCGCGATGCGTGCCCTCTACCCGCGCCGCGCGGCTACTGGACCGAAGTGCCCGTGAAGGTCTGGGTGCCGGCGGAGTGGATCGTGAGCCGGGGCCATCAGGGGCACGCGGTGCGCTCGCTGCGGTCTGGCTATTTCACTTATCGGACAGATCGCGTGTGGGTCGCCGCTGCGGGCCGGCCCGGTCCTTCCGACTTTGATTATCGTGATTTCGGCCATGGCCGCGGTCGTGGCTAATCCTCCGCACGGGATTCACTCCGATCAAACGACGCCGCTGCCATGAACTGCCACTCCGCCCAACGTCTGTTGTCCGCCGAACAGGAGGGTGCGCTCGCCGACGGCGCGCGCGCCGAACTCGCGGCGCACGTTGCGCACTGCGCCGGGTGTCACCAGTTTCGTGTGACGCTGGGCGAGGCGAGCGAGAGTTTGCGGATCGCAGCCGCGCGCGTGACCGTGCCGGACGAAGAGCGCGCATGGCAGGATGTCCGCCGCGAACTGCGCGCGGCGCGGTCAACCGACGGGCGCCGGTGGTGGAGGGCGGTGCGTTGGGCGTTGCCGCTGGGCGCGGCGGCGGGGATCGCTTTCATCCTGCTCGGGCCGACCGGCGATGAGCAGAGCGCAGTCCGGATGGTGGCGCGGGCGGATTTTGTCGAAGTTTCGGGCGATGCGTCATCGGTCGTTTATGTAGACGACAAGAGCGGCTGGCTCGTCGTGTGGGCGGAATCTCCGGCGAAAGTGGAGTGAGGCGCCGCTCATTGGTCGTGGGCGCGCGGCCGCAGGGACGAGCGGATTGGGTGGCGCGATCCGAGGTCAATGCGCCGGGAAAAAATCAGCACTGCCTTGGGGGCGTTGACCGGCCCAGTGTTCACGGCATGAAAACCTCTGGCGCGGCGGTGCAGCGGGTTGCTGCCGAAATTTTTCTGCGGCTTGGGCTCAAGGCCTGCAACTGAGGCGTGTTTGCCGGTGGATAGTTTGGCGCGGTGCCGGTGATCGGAAAACACTCGCCGATCGACGGCACTCTTTTGGGCTGCGTGACGACGGCGTCGCCGCGGATCACGACCGGGCGATGGGTGCGACGCCGCGGACGTTTGGGGCGTGGCGTTTGAGGCCGGCGCCGCAGCGAGGCGAAGTGGTCCGACGGTTGGGCGCAGGGGTGTGGTTGCACCGGTGCGTCCTCCGGCGCCTCGTGACGCTGGGATCGGAAAGATCTTGGCGGAGGGCGAGCGGGGAGGTCAGGTGTTGATCGACATCTGCGAAATTGCGACCGGGTTGTCGCGGCAGTTGCGCGGCCTGACGATCGCGAGCGAGCGGCCCCGGTACCGTATGATGGAGTAGTGGCATTCCCTGGATGTGGTCGGGGTGATTTTGGCGTTCAGTTTTCCGGTGGCCGTGTGGGCGTGGGACAGCGCGCTCGCGGCGGTCTGCGGCGATGCGACGCTCTGGTAACCTCCCGAAAAAACGTCACTCACTTCGATCGCTTGTGTGAAGCTGGCCGAGCGCGTGGGCCGTGAGTGTGGGGTGGAACCTGCGATGTTTTCTCTCGTGTTCGGGGATAGCCCGACCGTCGGCGAACTGCCCGCCGCAGACCGGCGCGCGGCGTTGGTTTCAACGACCGGCTCGTCGGAAGATGGGGCGGATCGATGAGGATGCGGAGGCACTTCGCGAAAGTCATGGCGAAGCGGCTGGGACGGTCGTTGCTTGAGTTGGGTGGCAAAACGCCGTCGTGGCGACGCATTCTGCGACCCGAATCTCGCGGTGCGTGCGGCCTTGTTTGGCGCGGTGGGGCCGGCCGGGTAGCGGTGCACTACGACGCGGCGCGTGATTGTGCACGAGCCGATTGAATAGAAGCTGCGTAAAGCGCTACTGGAGGGTTACCGGCAGGTGAAGGGGTGGGTGGGCGCTCGAGGCGGCGGCGCTGGTGGGGCCGCATCACCAATGTGAATTTGGACGCAAACGGAGCGGAAATTGGCGGGGCGTTTGGGGGCGAAAAGGAAACGGGGGGCGGTCGCGAGAGCGACGCGGGGAAATATTATATGCGTCGGCACACGGTGACGGTGAATTTTTCGCGGGAGCGGCCGTTGACTCAGGGGATTGAGTTTGGCGACGGAGCGCGCGGGCGGGCGGCGGCAGGGGCCGATGGCGAAAGGCGTGGGTTGCCCCTCAACGGCCTGCGAGGCGGAGCACGCCCACCCGCAGAATGAAGACGGCCGCGAGGGCGAACAGGAGGACCACGAGGACGTTGAGCAGCGTCGCGAGCCAGTAGCGCAGTGGAGACTCGGAGCGACGGAGCGGGGTCGAGCGTTGAAAGAGAGCGCGGCCCCATTGCGTTTCACCGCTCGCGATATCGCGGCGCGTGCGCCACGCGATGAAGAGCGTCAGCAGCAAAAAGAGGACGCCGAGGAGTTTGAATAAATTGAAACGCACGGGAGCTATAGGATGCGCGGAAAGGTTAGTCGTGGATACGGGGGCATTGGCGATAGTAGAATTGTGTCGGCCTGT
>CAMBVX010000050.1 GCA_945871085.1 Opitutus sp. GAS368
AACCGTCATTTGACTCATCTTGAATTCAACTTGGAATGAGCAGAGCGCAGACCTTCAGTTTGCGTAGGGTCGCCGCTCGTCGGCGTGCCGGATCAATTCGCACTGGGACGGCAAGCCGGCAAGCGGCCGACCTACACACGCAAGAAAGCGACACGGACCCGTGACCGGCGCCACGAGCATTCCTCGCTTGCTCCCGAGCACGCGGACTCCAGACCAGTCCTCTTCCAAGCGCCCCAACCCTTCTCATGACCAACCCTCCCTGCCCTGCCTGCACCCTCGAAGATGTGCTCAGCCATTCCGATCATTGGGAATGCTCCACGTGCGGTCACGAATGGCCCAAGGAGGCCGCGCCCGCCGTCGCACGCGTCGTGAAGGATGCGCACGGCAACGTGCTGCTCGAAGGCGACACGATCGCCCTCATCAAAGATCTCAAAATCGGCGGCGGCTCGCAGGTCCTCAAACAAGGCTCGAAAGCCAAGAACATCCGCCTGGTCGACGGCGACCACGAAATCGACTGCCGGATCGACGGGGTGAGCCTGGCCCTCAAGGCGTGTTTCGTGAAGAAAGCCTGAGCCCAACGTCTGCCCTGTTTTGGACTTGGGTAGGCCGTCCGCTTGCGGACGCGCAGCTCCCCCGGTTTGTCATCGCGAGCGATCAAACAACGCCGAGCCGTTGGTGGAAGGAGTGATGAACCGCTCCTCACCTTGTCATTGCGCAGGAGGCTTGCCGACTGTGGCAATCCATCTGTCTCCACCACGCGCGCCAGCGCACCACCGCTCCCCACCTTGTCAGTGCGAGAGCTGAACCAAGTCGCGGTGCCTTGGGTGCCCGGGGCAATTAACTTTGTTTGTCATGGCGAGGAGCGCAGTGACGTGGCGATCCATCTGGGATTTCAGCCGGATTGCCGCGCCCGCCGCGCCGAGCTCGCGATGACAATCAGGGGGAAACAGGCCGCGGATGTTTCGCGTTCACACCGCACTGTAAATTATCCCGGCGAACGATTTCTTTAGTTCCGTAAAGCTTACGGCAAGGGCCGCACCCAGATATTGCGCATGCGCACAGGCGGCTCGTTCTTGTGATCTTGAAAGCGGAACGGCGCCTTCGCAGGGACCGTGCCGCTGTAGTCGGTGACCTGCTTGTGCTTCTTCGGCCCCATGATCGCGGTGTTGTTCTGCACGCACACCCCGTGCACAAATGTCGTGATTCGCGCGGGCTCGACCACCTTGCCGGCCACAAGTTTCGGGGCCGTGAAAACAATCTGTAAGCCTGCCATTCGCCGGCCTTGCGCACGGCCTTCACCAGGGGCGGAGTCTGACCGTAAACCCCGCCGGTCATGCCGTCGGCATCGGTGGGGTTGTGATCGCAATCGAGCCTCTGGCTCTCGTAGCGATCCATAAAAAATACGCCGCCATTCCCCTTCTTTTGAAAACTACCGGCTTGGGTTTTTGCATCGCTCCGCCACTCCACGTGCAACTGGCAGCTCGCGAATTCCAGTTTCGTCCAGCAGTCGCCACCATTGACGATCAACGCCCCGTTCGCGATCACCCACGGGCAGGGCTGCTCGGCGGGATTGTCTTTCTTGCGGCTGAAAAATTGCGACGTGTCCTTGCCGTTGAAGAGGATGATCGCGTCGGCCGGCGCATCACCGAGCTTGGCACCGGGTGCCACCATGGGCGGTGCCGGGCGGGCGATTATCGTGAACCTTCCATTGAGAGCCCGGGATGAGCGGCGTGTCGGAGTAGCCCAAGGGGAATGGTTTATTATCGACGGCGGCGCAGGCACCGACGGTGCCGAGGAGCGCCGCGCAGTAGAGCCGTTTTGTTTTTATGGAGGGTAAATTTTCGGAGCGTGCGGTCGGGCTTTTTAGTCCGGCCACGGCGATCAAGCAGCGACTATTTCTTACCCTTCTTCGCGCCGGAGCCGTCCGGCGTCTTTTTGAATTTGTGCAACGGCTTCTGCTTTTGTTTGAAGCGTTGGCTGGCCTTGAGGTCTTTGATCGTCGGTAGATATTTGGCGCCCATGCCTCCTAGGCCGTCAATATCCGGCGATCCGGGCAATCAGAATCGCGCCGGCGCGATCACGCGGGTGAACTCGGCGCCGAACAACCCCTTCACTTCTTGACCGTCTTGCCGCCGCCCCGTTTCCACCCCCGCCCCGAATAGCCTCTTATGTCCCAAAAAAACCTCCCCCGGTTCGCCCGCCTGTTCGTGTGCTGCCTCGTCTGCTCCGTGCGTTCTGTCCAGTCGGCCGAAACAGCGGCGCGCACCGCTCCCCTCCCCGGGTTGCCTGCTCCCCTCGGTGTGCCGGCTCCCGGCCCGATGACCGACACGCCCTACGCGCCGCAACCGATCTTGCCCGGCGGCGTCATCGTCCCGTTGTTCCCGCCCGGCTCGCCCTACTTAAAAATGGAGCGCGTCCGTGAGGCCGAAGTCTACAATCTGGGCGCGCCCGGCCAGATCGCGAGCATCGTCAATATTCACAACCCTTCGATTGAGTTTCATCCGGGCAATCGCTCGTTGAACACCGGCACCGTCGTGATCTTGGCGGCGGGTGGCGGCCACAATACCCTCAACGTGGGCGGCGAAGGCGCCGACTTCGTGCCGTTTTTCTCCAACCACGGCGTCAGCACCGTCATCCTCCGCAACCGCCTGCGGCGCGACGGCTACAATCCGAAGACCGATGCGGTTTACGATGCCCTCCAGGCGATCAAACTCGTGCGCGCGTATGCGAAGGACTGGCGCCTCGATCCCCATAAAATCGGGATCATGGGTTTTTCGGCCGGCGCGGAGCTCGCCGCCCCGGCGGCCATTGCGTGGGCCGAGTTCGATCAGAAAAATAACGTGCCGGAAAATTTTCTGGCGGCCATTTCCTCGCGCCCCGATTTCGCAGGAATCATTTACCCCGGACCCACGCCGTTTGCCGCGCCGCGCGGCGGCAACCCCGCGACGCCTCCACCGATCCCGCGCGACACGCCACCGTCCTTCATCACGTGTGCGGGCTGGGGCGACCGCGGCCACGCTATCTGGGCCAACGAATGGTTCACCGCCATGCTGAACGCCGGCGTGCCCAACGTCGAAATGCACATCTACGCGCGCGGCCACCATCCCGGTGATCGCGTCGGGCCCGACGAACCACCGTCCACCGGCGGTCTCACCAATCGTGGATTCATCGCGTATGGCAGCTGGCCCACGCGGTTCATCGAGTGGTTCCGCGACCTCGGTTTTCTCAACAAGCCCGGCGTCGAAACCCAGGCCGCCAAAGACGTCGCCGCGAACTTGACTCGTCCCGAACGCGGCCCCCCCGGCGCCGGCCGTCGCGGTGGCGCGATGGCACCGGGGGCTCCCGCACCCACCGCGACTCCGACTGCCGGGCCGTCAGCCACGCCCGCCCCCACCGCACCCCGTCCCACGACGCCCTGAGCACGTCGTCTGGCCAAATCACTCTGTCCGCCACCATGAAGATCTTTTTTATCCCCGTCCTCCTCGCCCTCGGTTTCGCCTCCCACGCCACGGCCGTCGACGCACCTCCCGCCGAAGTCGTCCAAATCGATCACGGCCAGATGACCACCGCCTTTGCCAAGGGCATGCCCTTGCTCGCGAACACGAGTTACAAGTTGCGCGCCGGTCGCCGGGTCGGACCGGGCACCGTCGAAGTTCATCCGCGCGATACGGATATTTTCTATGTGACCGAGGGCGAGGCGACGATCGTCACGGGTGGCACGCCCGTGAACCCGAAGACCGCCGCGAGCGGTGAAGTCAGCGCTGAGAAAATCTCCGGTGGCGTGCCGCGCCGCCTCACCAAGGGCGACGTCCTGGTCGTGCCGGCAGGCGTCCCGCATTGGTTCACCGAAGTGGACGGGGCTTTTCTGTATTTCCTCGTGAAGGTCACGAAGTGAGCGCGCGACGGACGGACCGCATGCCAGCGGCCCACGCCCGGCGGACGGAAGGCCGCCGCTCCGTCAGACCCGTGCCCCTGAGCCCACCGAGATCGTAGCGTTTGTCTTTTCGCCGACCCGCCTCGAACCTGAGCGCCCATGGCCCACCGCAATCCCTCCGATGAAGACCACGCGCTCGACCGCCTGCCAAAAGCCCCCCTGAACCGCGAGACCCTGGGCCAGACTTTGGCGCTCGCCCGCTACGTCCGGCCCTACCGCGCCCGCTTTCTCGCCGGACTCTTCACGCTCTTCATCAGCGCCTCACTCGGGCTCGCATTTCCCCTCCTCGCAGGAACATTGATCGACTGCGCGCTGCACCCTGGCGTGGCCACGTTGCCCTGGTTCGGAGCCCCTACCCTCAATCAAGTCGCGCTGCTGTTGGCCGCCTCCGTGACGTTCCAGGCGCTCGCCTCCTTCAACAGCGCCCTCGCCTTCAATCGTGTCGGCCAAAGTGCCCTCGCCGATCTGCGCCGCGATTGCTACAGTCGGCTCATCTCCCTGCCGATGGCGTTTTTCGCTCAGCGCCGCGTCGGTGAACTGACCAGCCGCGTCTCGACGGATGTCGCGCAGATCGAAGGCGCCCTGATCGACGCCCTCCCGCAGCTGTGCCGGCAAAGCGTCTTCTTGCTCGGCGGCATCACCATGATCGCCCTCACCTCGGGCCAGCTGACCGCCGTCATGCTGGGCACACTACCGCTGCTGATTGCCGCCGCCGTCTTCTTCGGGCGCCGGCTGCGGCAGTTTTCCCGCGAGACGCAGGATCAGCTCGCGGCGACGAACACGATCGTCGAGGAAACACTCCAGGCCATCGCCAGCGTGAAGGCGTTTGCCAACGAGGCCTTCGAACTCGGCCGCTACGACCGCGCCAACCACCGCGTGCTCGCCGCCGCCCTCCGCGCCGCCCGCTGGCGCGCCGTCTTCGTGGCGTTCTTCATCGTGGCGCTGTTCGGTGGCATCGTGATCGTCCTGTGGTTCGGCGCGGGGCTCCTCCAGCGCGGAGGCATCACCCCCGGTGAGCTAACGCGATTTGTTCTCTACACCACCTTCATCGCCGGTGTGATGGGCCAATCCGCCGAGTTGTTCAGCCAAATCCAGAAAACCGTCGGCGCCACGCAACGCGTGCGTGAGCTCCTCCGCGAGACCACTGAAACCGCGGTCGACTCCATCGTGCCGCCCACCACGCATTCACTGACTCGGTTGCGCGGCGAGGTGTCGTTCGAGGGCGTGAGTTTTCGTTACCCGTCCCGACCCGACGCTCCCGTCCTGCACGACATCACCCTCACCGCAAAAGCCGGCGAACGCATCGCGCTCGTCGGTCCCAGTGGGGCCGGAAAATCCACCCTCACCGCTCTGCTCTTGCGTTTCTACGAACCCGGCGCCGGTCGTCTCGTCGTCGACGGCCGCGATGCCCGCGAGTATCCACTTCACTGGTTTCGCAGCCAACTGGCGATCGTGCCGCAAGACGTGCTGCTCTTCGGTGGTACGATCGCCGAAAACATTGTCTACGGCCGACCCGGAGCCGATGCCTCCGCCATTCGCGAAGCCGCCCGGCAGGCCAACGCCGATGTCTTCATCTCCATGTTGCCCGACGGCTATCAAACCCTGGTCGGTGATCGCGGCACGCAGATTTCCGGCGGCCAGCGCCAACGTATTGCCATCGCCCGCGCGATTCTGAAAAACCCAGCGATTCTCATCCTCGATGAAGCCACGAGCTCCCTCGACAGCGAGAGCGAGCACCTGGTGCAAGTGGCCCTGGGGCGGCTGATGCAGGGTCGCACCACCTTCATCGTCGCGCATCGCCTCTCCACCATCCGCACCGCCGATCGCATCGCCGTGCTCGAAGCCGGCCGCATCGTGGAATTGGGCAATCACACCGAACTCTCCGCCAAACCCGACGGCCTGTATCAGCGCCTCAGCTCGCTGCAATTCGGATCAGGCGATCAGACACATCCGAACTTCATCGCCTGAGCGGCCGGTTTCGATCGGGCGAAGCTTCCGGCGGGGAGTCGCCCAGGAGCGCAGGGCCTTTTCGGCCCATCGCTGGAGCGTTGAAAACGCCAAATTTTCGCAGAGGCCACGACCAAGCCATCGCCATGCAGCGGAACTCCGGCGGCCGCGCGATCGCGCAAAACTAAACGCTGAACGCCTTCCCCTTAAGGCCAAACCACGTCCGCGCTCCGAAAATCGGGCGCTCAACTCTCAACTGAATTTTCGGCTAATTCCACTTCGCTTTCAAGATGAGCCCAATGACGGTCTTTCGCAGAAGCCTGCTGGCAGACGATTCATCAATTGATAAAAATCGCCTGCCAGCAGGCTCCTACCTCCACGCCAGTTAAGCTCATATTGAAAGCGAATTGGCATCAGGTCGGGCCCAGCCTTCGTGCGGGATATAGAGACGCTTCAGCGGGCTCCAACCGCTTCGCTCACGCGGCCCGCGTCTTGTTCCCGTCACGTTCCGATTCCAACGGAGTCACCGGGTCGATGAAGAGCCAGAAAAATGCTCCGAGGAAATAGATCACCGACGAAATGGCGAAGATCAGCTCCCAATTCTTGGTCGTGCCGGTGGCCGTCGTGACGGTCGTGGCCGCTAACACGAGGCCGACCACGAACGGCCCGGCCATGCCGCCAAAATTGCCCATCATGTTCATGCTGCCGGAAACCGTCCCGGCGTATTTACCGCCGATGTCCATGCAGGTCGCCCAACTGCCGGGCATCGTGAGGTCGTTGCAGAAACTCGCCATGCCCATGGAGAGCATCGCGAGCAACGGGTCTTTGATGTAGAAGGAGAGCATCAGCAGACCGGAAGCTCCCGCGAATCCGATGAAGCCGAAGGAGCGCCGCACGATCACCACGCGACTGCCGCGGGCGATCAGCCGACTTGCGATCACGCCAGCCACGAGCGAGCCGAAGCCGCCGAAGAAAAGCGGCACGCCCGCGAGCACCGCCTTGAGCACCGGCTGGATCAGGTCGGCGCGGACGGTTCCCTCCATCTGGGTGGCGAGCCAGCTCAGGAAGGCGTTGGAGAGGATCGGCCGGCCGTTGGTGTTGAGGTAGTCCGGCAGCCAAGTGACGAAAAAATACCAGCCGTAGCTCAGGCAAAAATACTGACCCCAGAGCAGCCACATGCTCGGGCGCGTCACGAGCTTGCGCCAAGGGACGTTGCCGTGGCCGTCTACGTTTTGCGCGTTTTCCTTCAGTAGTTCGAGCTCGGCAGCGTTGACGCCCTTGTGGTCCTTGGGGTTGTCGCGGAACCAGCGCCAAAACACGATCGCCCAGACCACGCCGAGGGCGGCGAAGATCTGAAACGCCGTGCGCCAGCTCACAAACGCCATGACCGTCACCACGAGCAGCGGGGTGAACGCCCCGCCCCAGCGCGCGCCCATCCACATGAGCGACTGCGCGCGGGTGCGCTCGTCTTTCGGCAGCCACGTGCTGAACGCCTTGGTCAAATTGGGGAAACAGCCCGCCTCGCCCGCGCCAAACAGGAAGCGCGTCACCCACATGGAGCCGTAGCTCCACGCCCAGCCGGTGGCCGCCGTGAAAAACGACCACCACAGCACCACGCGCACGAGGACCTTGCGCGCGCCGATCTTATCACCGAGCCAGCCCGTGGGAATTTCAAACAACGCGTAAGACAGGCCAAAGGCCGCGAAGATCGCGCCCATCTGCACGTCGGTAAAGCCCAGGTCCTTCGTGATGCCGTCCTTCGCCTGCGAGATCGCGACGCGGTCGATATATTGAATCACAGCCAGCACGATCGCGAAGACGACGACGGTGTAGCGGGTGCGCGTGGCGCGCTGGGCAGAGACGGCAGAGAAGGGGGTTTCGGGGGACATGGAGTAGCGGACAGACGTTGGGATGTGGGGCGGCAGAGCGGTTCGACTACGCGGGGACGTATCTTTGTCACCATGTCCGGCCGCGATAGCACGCTGAAAAACCACCCTAGCCATGGCGAGGGTGGTTTTTTTCAATGGGGGAGCCCTGCGGCGGGGGTGATCCTGGTCATCGGTGCTCACATTACTTGGTTAAGATGCACTCGGATTCACCCGCCGATTTCAGAGCGAGTGTAACCTATTGGGTTACACGCGAAGCCGGCGGATATTCACGCGGCAGGTGACAAAGCAATACGCACCCGAAAATCTCCCACGCTTGTTTGTCATCGCGAGCCCGAGGAACGAGGGCGTGGCGACCGAGCTCGATGGATTGCTTCGACGCTGCGCTCCCGCCAATGAACACAAACAGTTTGTCACTGCGAGCCCGGCTCGGCGGGCGCGGCAAGCCACTTGAAATTCCAGATGGATCGCCACGTCGCTGCGCTCCTCGCGACGACACCCAGGGTTCATGGCCCCTTCCACCCCAAGGCTCGGCGGTAGTTCCAGCTCTCGCAATGACAACGACAGCAAGTTCGCCCCACCGGGTGTTTCGCGTGCGCGCCGGAGTGCGAAATAAAAAGGGTAACATTACCTTCCCCTGAACACCCCCTCCGGCCGACCGGCTGCGTTTGATTTTCAGGTTCGGCATTTGGGCTCGTCTCACCAGCGTTTCCCCCATGCACCGTTTCGCCTTTATCGCCTACCTGATCGCAGCCGTCGCAGCCTTCGCCGGCGAGCCACCGACTCCCGTGGCGGAGAGAACTCAGATGATCGCGGCCTTCTCGTCTCAAATCACTGTTCTGGACCAAGCTTTGGCCACCTCACCGCGCGACCCAGCCCTCTACTCCCGCCGCGGCGATCGTCACCTCTTCCTCGGGCGCTTCGCGGACGCCGTCGCGGATTTCGAGCGCATGATCGCGCTGGATCCCGCGCAGGACGCACCCCACTGGCGGCTCGGCATCGCTTACTATTTTGCCGGCCAATTCGCGAAATCGGCGAAGCAGTTCGAAAAATATCACGCCTATGACAGCGGGGATCGCGAGAACGGTATCTGGAAATTTCTCGCCGACTTCAGAGCGCTCGGACTCCCGCCAGCCCGCACGGCCATGCTGGAATACCGCCGCTTCGACCGTGAACCGTTTCCTGATCTCTACGCGATGTTCGCCGGCACAAAATCCACCGATACTTTCTTCGCCGGCCTCACGGCCCGCAATTTAACGGACAACCGCCAAGTCATGTTTTTCGCGAACTACTACGCCGGCCTGAACGAGGAAATCTTGGGCCATCGCGCGCGCGCCATCACTCTCCTGCGGGCGGCCGTCGCGAGTCCATGGGGCCGCACCGCCGAGGGCGGGCCCGCCTACATGTGGCAGGCTGCCCGCCTGCACTACGAAGTGCTCATGGCGTCGCCGACCGCTCCATCGAGCGGCGCGCAACCGTAGCGCGAGAATTGGCTCGGCACCGAGCCGAGGGTTTGAGCTCTTGTTGGGATGGAAACCCCACGCCGCGTCGCCCTTGTTACTGGAGCTGGTTCAGGCATTGGCCGCGCCTGCGCCCTCGGCCTGCTGCGGGCCGGCTATGCCGTCGTCCTTGCCGGCCGGAGACAGGAACCGCTGCAAGCCACCGCGCAGGAATCCGGCGCTCCCGCCGCCCAATATCTTGTCGTACCGACCGACGTCACGGATGAGGCCTCGGTGCAGGCGCTCTTTGCGCGCATCGCCGCAGGGTTTGGACGGCTGGATGTGTTGTTCAACAACGCCGGCATCAACGCGCCGGGTGTGCCGTTCGAAGAACTCTCGCTGGCACAATGGCGCAGCGTCATCGACACGAATCTAACCGGCGCGTTTCTCTGCGCCCAAGGAGCCGTTCGCCTGATGAAGACCCAACAACCACGCGGAGGTCGCATCATCAACAACGGGTCCATCTCGGCGCACACCCCGCGGCCGAACGCCGCACCGTATGGCGCGGCCAAACACGCGATCACCGGGCTCACCAAATCACTCTCGCTCGACGGCCGACACTTCGACATCGCCTGCGGCCAAATTGACATCGGCAATGCCGACAGCCCCATGGCCGGAAAAATGAAACACGGAGTTCCGCAAGCCGACGGCACAACCGCGATCGAGCCGACGATCGAGGTGCGGCACGTCGTCGACGCCGTGCTCTACATGGCCGGCCTTCCGCTCGAGGCGAATGTGCCGACGATCACCGTGATGGCCACCAAGATGCCGTTTGTTGGCCGCGGGTAATTTTCATGTCGGGGGATCGGCTTCAGGGCGTCGTCGATTTCGCGGCATGACCAGGTGACGAGGTCTGTGCATCGATCCCGTGACCCCACTCGAAGCCAACGAACCCCACTCACGCCCCCGACCGGAGCGCAGGTGAACGAACCCCGGTCGCTCGTTGCGGTGGCGCAATCATCCACCGGCACCCACGCCCGGCACGGCTATGATTTTTTGGCCGGCGCCGCGGCGGGCCGTGGCGCCGCCGGTTTCTTTTCGTCCAGATTTTGCATCACTTCGATCTCGCTGACGGCTGGGGAGTTGATGCCGCCGACCGGCACTTCGAGCTTCGCAAGCCAAACGAGCGCATTGAGGATGAGACGACGCTGATCGTCGTTCTGCCAGTTGCGGTGAAAATGTCCGCCGGTGAATCCGAATCCCCGGCCACCATCAGGGCGTTCGACGGCCCACATCATTGTTTCCGGTTGTCCCTTCGCCGCCTGAATCTGCGGATACGGTCCCTTGGGGTGAACGTAAGGGCCATCACGCACCGCATCGGAAGGCGTGGCGACCAGGATATCTTTTACGCCGGTCTTCCCCTCGCGGAAGCGCATATTGAAATACCATTCATCCTTCGTCTTGAAAGGCTTCACGCCCCGCGTGATCGCGTGGACGGGCATTGCCGTGTAGTCCGCCTCCCAAATCGGATTGCACGAAAAACTATTTTCATAGTGACCGCCGATCCACTCCTTCCACTCCGGGCCGCCCTTGTCAGGCAAGACCTCGACCGCGTAATGGGCCATGCCGATCCCCACGCCTTTTTTCACCAACGCGCTCAACACCGCCAGCCGCCCTGGCTGAACCCCCGGATGATTGCCCCCGCCGTCGGAATAAATAAATACCGCAGCGGCTCCCTCGAAGACCCCATTGTCATCCACCTTTTTGCCATCGACCATTTTTGTCGGCCAACCGTTCGTGATGAGGACCGTCTTCAGACCGGCCACTCCCTCAAGCCGCTTTTGCAGGAGTAGCGAACCCGCTCTGAATTCATGCAGCAGGGGCGGATGGCTCACCGGACCGGCGATCATGACCAACTTGCGGTCGGCAGCGTGGAGGAGGGCCGAGCCGAGGGAAACCACGGCGACGAGACAGGGGCGGATTTTCATGGGGAAAAAGAGTCAGCTGACATCAATTGAGGGAGCGTCCAACCCCGCGAACAAATCAAACGGAACGTTCGCTGGCAAGTTGCGCGGCGAAAAGGGCCCAGCGCAAAAGACCGCAGTCGCAGCGCCGCGCCTCACAGCACCATAAACGAAAGCGCGACGATCAGCGTCGGCCCGAGCGCCCCGAGCAACAGACCCAACGGCGAAACCCCTTCGGGGAAAAATCGCTGTAAGATCGACTGCCCCGCCGGATTCGGAGCATTCGCAATTACCGTGAGGCCACCGCCAGTCACCGCGCCCGCTACGACCGCGAACTTCAACTCTTCACTGAAGCCCGGCACCAGCGTCGCAAGATAGGTGATCAGCGCGTTGTCGTTGAACGCGGTCAGAATCACCGCTCCCGCAAAGAGCGGCACTTCACCGAGCCGCCCCAGCACCGGCTGAATCCACCACCCTTGCAGGCCGCCGTGAATCACAAGCCCGGCCAAAAAAAACCCGACCAACATCGGCGTCTTCAGTTCAATCTTGTTTTGGTGGTGCGCCGTCGCCTGGGCAAATGCGAGGTAGAACAAGAACCCGCCGATGAAGAGCGCCGGGTGGTGAGCCATCCACACGGTAAAGGCCAGAAACCCGAGGTGCGTCCCTGTCACCCAGAGCGGAACCGCCTCTTCCGCCCGCGCACCGGGATCCACGGCCACCGGTTTGAGCGACTGTAGTTCTTTCCAAAACACCGCCAAATAGAAGGTATTCGACAGCACGATGCCGCTGATCGCGTGCCAGCCAAAGTGCGTGAACATATACTTCAGATCCCACCCCCACGCCGCCGCGACCATCAGGACCGGCGGGGCCGCAAAATGCGTCAGCGTGCCGCCAATGGAAATATTTACGAAGAGCAGCCCGAGCGTCGCGTATTTCAGCCGTAGGCTCGGATTCAACGCGTAGAATTGTTTCGCGAGCAAGAGCGCGGCAATCGTCATCGCCGCCGGTTCGGTGATCAGTGAACCGAGCAGCGGCGCCACCGTCAGAATCGACAGCCACCAAGCAGCGGGCCGACCGCCTCCGAGGGACGCCACCGCCCGCATGGCCTGCTCCGCGAGTCGCAACACTGGCCGCGTCGAGGCGAGCGCCATGATCACCACGACAAACATCGGTTCGGTGTAGTTGACCGTCTCCGCGACGTAGTGGATCGCCGTGTCGAGCCCCTTGAACCACACCACCACCGCACCCAACACGACCGCCCAGATGCCAAAAATTGCCTCTACTTCGCCGAAGAAATGCAGGATCTGCCCGCCAAAGCTGACTTCATCCGGCACGCCATCGCTGTTTCGATCCTCCGTCGGCGCGCTGAGCTTGAGCCGCGCCCGGTGGCGCTCTTCCACGACGTGGGCCCAGTGCCGGATCTTCGCGCTCAAGAAGGTGTGCACCACTGCCAGCAAAAAGACCACCGAGGCCACCACGTTGAACGGCTCGGCTTGGGCCCGCCCGACCAAGGTAGCCCAAAGGCTCGGTGACTCGGTCGCCGCATAATCCGCGAGAGGCTTGGGAAAAAGCACGCTCGCACCCGCCGCCGCGGCACTCGCCACGGCCGTCGAGAGAACAACCATCAAGCACGCACCGCCCAACGCGCGCGAGGATCTGGAAACAAGGCGAGGCATCGCGTTAGAAAACAACCTCACTCGACCAGAGCAAGCGTCAGCGCTTGGAAAGCTCCACGGCCCAACCGGCGCTAAAACGTGTGGATGAACAACCCCGACCGCAGCTTCGGCTCAAACCACGTGCTCTTCGGCGGCATGATCTGACCGGCATCCGAAATGTCCATCAGCTGACCCAACGTCACCGGGAACATCGAAAAAGCGACGCCACCCTCGGCATCGATGCGTTTCACCAGTTCTGCCGTGCCGCGGATACCACCCACAAAATCGATCCGCTTGCTCGTCCGCACATCCGCGATACCGAGGACCGGCGCGAGTAATTTGTCTTGGAGGACACTCACATCCAGCCGACCGACGGGATCAGCCTGGGGATCAACCGGGCAGCGGAGCCCATACCATTTTCCCGCGAGATACATACTCACTTGGCCGATCGCGGTGGGCGTCGGCCCGGTGTTCGCGGTGAGCCCGCCAAAAATTGTCTGCACCTTCGCGAGCAGGGCGTCCGCCGTGAGACCGTTTAGATCGAGCACGATGCGGTTATACGGCAAAATCTTCAGCTCGCTTGCCGGGAAGAGCACGCACAGGAACCAATTGTAATCCTCGCTGCCGGTATGCTCGGGATTGCGCTCGCGCCGGGCCCGGGCCACGCGCGCCGCACTCGCGGCCCGGTGATGACCGTCCGCGATGTAGGTCACCGGCACGCGGCCAAAGGCCTGCACCCATTCGGTGCCGCCCGCCACTCGCCAAACGGTGTGCTGAATCCCGTCCGGGGCCGTGAAATCGTGGAGTGGGGTCTCCTTTACCTTGGCGTTCACGAGCGCCGTGACCCCCGCTTCGTCGCGATACGTGAGAAACACCGGACCCGTATTCGCGCTCAGCGTATCGATGAGTTTGGTGCGATCGTCTTCTTTGTCCTTCCGCGTCTTCTCGTGCTTCTTGATCAGCTCGGCGTCGTAGTCCTCGACGTGACAGACCGCGACCAAGCCGCGCTGGCGGTGCGTGCCCATCCGCTGCTCATAGACGTAAAGGCAAGGGCCCGTCTCACGACCGATTGATCCGTTACGCTGCAACGCGACGAGGTTGTCATGCGCCTTCGCATACACTCCGTCGCTGTAAGGATTGGTGTCCGCCGGGAGATCGATCTCCGCGCGGTCGACGTGCAACAGGCTGCGCGGTTTACCGGCAGCGAGGACCGCAGCCTCGGCAGCGTTGACGACATCATAGGGCACACAGGCCACTTCTGACGTGTGCACGGGATGGGGAACAAGACCTTGAAACGCGCGAATTCTCATGGAAAGTCTGCCATGCAGCCGTCCGGGCCGCCCCGCGTCAAGCGGACGCACCGTCACCGGAAAAACAAAAGCCCCCCGTTTCCGGAGGGCTTGAAAAGGGGCGATTCGACTCGCTCGCTCGGCTTACTTCTTCGCCGCACCGCGCTTGAACTTCGTCGTAAACTTCTCGACGCGTCCGGCGGTATCGACGAGGCGCTTCTCACCGGTGTAGGCGGGATGCGAATCCATGGTCACGTCACGCGCGACCATGAAATATTCCACGCCGTCGACCAGCTCTTTACGAGCGGACTTCATGGTGGATTTCGTGAGGAAACGCTTGCCGGTTCCAATGTCGTGGAAGCAAACGTTGTTCAGAATGGGATGTCCTTCGGCTTTCATCGCAGGTGTAGAGGGTTAGTTAGCCTTGGCGCGCTTTGTAACGCGGCTCGACTTTGTTGATGACGTAGATTTTGCCCTTGCGACGGACGACCTGGCAGGCCGGGTGACGCTTCTTGGCGGATTTAATGGAGGAAACGACTTTCATAAAAAGCGTGAAAACAGAGAGCGTGTTAACCTCTGTCAACTGAAATGTCCCCTCGGGCCGAAATCGAATCGAGTGGGACCACTGACACCGAAATTTTCTCGCCGCTCAGTTCCGTTCGGGATCTTCCGGCTCGTCGGCCAAGAGCCGCCATTCGGCTCCCTCACGACCCAGCACGAGGCGCCACAACGTGTCGTCCTGCGCCTGCGTCATTAAGTCTTCCGGCACCTCGGCCACCACCCACGTGTGGTGCTTCATTTCGTTTTCGAGCTGCCCCGCCGACCACCCCGAGTAGCCCACAAACGCGCGCACGTGCGCCCCTTCCTCGCCCAGCAGTTGCACCGCTTTGTCCGGCTCCACGCCAAAATGCAGGCGGAAGCCATCCGGGCGCGATTCCCACGCCGCGAGCACCACCTGCTCCGTCTGCACCGGTCCGCCGGAAAACATCGGGACTCCGGCCAACGGCCCAAGTGCAAAATCCCCGCTGAACTCTCCGAGGCGTTTACCGATCGGTCGGTTGAGCACCACGCCCATCGCGCCTTCGGCATTGTGCACCGACATCAGCACGACGCTGTGGCGGAAGTTCGGATCACGCATCGAGGGGTGCGCGAGGAGCAGCGAACCGGCGAGCGTTTCCTTCGTGTCTTTGGGCCGTTCGCGCATGACGAGTCGCAGTTTAGAGTTTGAGGATCGACACCCCGGCATCGGACAGCAGCTGCGCGACGAGCGGATCGTTATTGTAGTCGAGCCGGTATTTCACCCGGGCGATTCCCGCAGCCGCCAGAATTTTTGCGCAGTTGATGCAGGGGAAGTGCGTCACATACGCCACGCAGCCCTCGACCGAACTGCCCCGCCGTGCCGCATCGGCCACGGCGTTTTGCTCGGCGTGCACCGTCCCCTGTTCGTGTCCGTCGCGCAAGAGCGAGACGTGCGGGGTGCCGGGCAGGTAGCCGTTGTAGCCGGCGGCGACGAGTCGGTTCTTGCGCGCGCCACCCGTCACAATCACGCAACCGACGTGCAGGCGCTCACAGTTCGAACGCGTCGACAGGAGGATCGCCGTCGCCAAGAAATACTCGTCCCACGAGGGGCGGTGAGGGAAATTTTCCGCCGCTTGCGCGATCAGATCGACAGGATTGGAGGTGCTCATGAAGTAAACTGCCGCGAACTCTGGACAGCCCGCCGCACGCGGGCAACCTTCCTCTCGCTTCATGCTCCGCACGCTTCAACCCGAGCTGCTCGATTCGCTCCCACCCGATCACCCCGACGCCCGGCACAGTCGCCGCGACCTGCGTTTGATCAATCGCCTCATGGGCAACCACCGCTGGTTCGCCCGCACCCTTCCGCCGCTCGTGCGCGCGGGCGAATGCGTGCTCGAGCTCGGTGCCGGCACCGGTGAACTGGCCCTCCGGCTCTCGGCCCAAAACATTCCGGTCGACGGACTCGATTTCGTGGCGTGTCCGGAAAAATGGCCGCGCGCGCGCGCGTGGCACACCGCAGATCTGCGCTCCTTCACCGGCTACGCCTCCTCCCCAGCCGTGATCGCTAATCTCATTTTACACCACTTGTCAGAAGCAGAACTCGCCTCCCTCGGTGCCACCCTCGCCCGCACCACCCGAGTCATCCTCGCGAGTGAGCCCACCCGCAGCCGCCGCTCGCAACACCTCTTCGCGCTCCTCAGCCCGTTGCTGCGCGCCAACCACGTCACCCGCCACGATGCACACGTGAGCATCGCCGCCGGCTTCCGCGACGATGAACTCCCGCGTTCGCTCGGCCTCGATCCCGCACACTGGGATTGCCGCTGCTCCACGACCGCCCTCGGCGCCTACCGCATGATCGCCGTCCGCCGCCCATGACCTTCCCCCGGCCCATCGAAATCATCGGCGGCGGCCTGGCCGGACTTTCGCTCGGACTCGCCCTGCGCCGCGCCGACGTGCCGGTGACAATTTTTGAGGCCGGCCACTATCCGCGCCATCGCGTCTGCGGCGAATTTATCACCGGACTCTCCGCCGCCACCATCACCACACTCGGTCTCGCTCCTTACTTTTCCGACGCGCTGCACCATCGCGAGGTCGCATGGTTCATCGGCTCGGATGCCACTGCAAAGCCCACGCGTATCCAAAGACTCCCCTCGCCCGCCCTCGGTCTCAGCCGTCACGCGCTCGACCATCGCCTCGCCGCCGCGTTTACCGCCGCTGGCGGAGTTTTGCTCTCCAACACCCGCTTCCCCGAAACCGACACCCCTTCCGTCCCCGGCCGGGTGTTCACCACCGGCCGGCGACGCAGCCGCTCGCCGTGGCTCGGTCTGAAAATCCATGCCCGCGACGTCACGCTCACGCGCGACCTCGAACTCCACCTCGGTGACCACGCCTACGTCGGCCTCGCCCCCGTCGAAGACGGCTCGGTCAACGTCTGCGGACTTTTCCGCCGCCGCGCCCTCTGTGCGAAAGGAGCCAACCTCCTGCTCGGCTATCTCCAAGCCACCGGCCTCACCGCCCTCGCCGCGCGCCTCGCCGCGAGCGAATTGGAAACGACTTCGTTCTGCGCCGTCGCCGCCGTCAGCTTCGACCGCCGCGTCATCGCCCCGCCGCCCCGCCGCGTGTGTCTCGGCGATACGTGCGCCATGATTCCTCCTTTCACCGGCAACGGCATGGCGATGGCCTTTCAATCCGCTGAGACCGCCCTCCCTCCGCTTCTCGCCTACGCGCGGGGCACCGCTGCTTGGAGCGACACGTGCGCGGTCATCTCGCGCGCCTTGCGCCGCCGTTTTCGCCTGCGCTTGGCCTCTGCCGCTGCCGTGCATCCGTTTCTCTTCTCTCCGCCCCGCCAACGCGTGCTCTCCGCCTTAAATCGCGCTCGCCTCGTCCCACTCGCTCCGCTCTACGCCGTCCTGCACTAAAATGTTTCTTCACGCGCTCGCCACTGCCGTTCCACCCGCCCGATACACGCAAGCCGCGTGCTGGGACATCGTGCAACGTTCGCCCGTCCGCCAACGCCTCAGCAAGCGTTCGCGCCTGATTTTGCACAGCATCCTTGCCGGCGACCACGGCATCGCCACGCGCCACTTCGCCGTGCCCGACATCGAAAACGTCTTCGATCTCACCTCCGACCAGCTCAACGCGGCCTTCCGTTCCGCCGCGCCGCAGCTTGCCGCGACCGCCCTCACGTCTGCGCTCGCCCGCGCCCACGTCAGCCCCGCGCAACTCGACGCGCTCCTCATCTGCACCTGCACCGGTTACCTCTGCCCCGGGCTGACAAGTTACGTCGCCGAACAACTCGGCCTGCGCCCCAACGCCCTTCTCCAGGACCTCGTCGGCCTCGGTTGCGGCGCGGCGATTCCCACCCTTCGCGCGGCGAGCCACGTGCTCGCCGCCCACCCGGCCGCCACGGTGGCCTGCATCGCCGTCGAGGTTTGTTCGGCCGCGTTTTACCTCGACGACGACCCCGGCGTGCTCATCAGCGCGTGCCTGTTCAGTGACGGCGCGGCCGCCACGATTTGGCGCGCGACCCCTGGACCGACCGGTCTGCGCGCCTTCGACTTCGACACGCTTCACATCCCGGCGGACCGCGACAAACTCCGTTTCGAACAACGCGACGGCAAACTCCGCAATCTCCTCGACCGCTCCGTCCCCACCCTCGCCGCGAGCGCCGTCGGACACCTCTGGGCTGATCGCGGCCCGCGCCCCGTCTCCTGTGTCGTCGCGCATCCCGGCGGACGCGACGTGCTCACCGCGCTCGCCCCGGCGCTCGCGCCGCACTCTCTCGACGTCAGCACTCGCGTCCTCCGCGACTACGGAAACATGAGCAGCCCTTCGGTTCTGTTCGTGCTCGCTGAGACGTTGCGAACCACGACGCCCACCGCCACCGACGGCGATTTTTGGCTCGTGAGTTTTGGCGCGGGGTTTAGCGCCCATAGCTGCCGTCTCGGCCTCTGAACCATGCCCACGCTCACCGACCTCGTCACCTACTGCGATCAACGCACCCGCCGCGCCGCCTACAAAGACGCCCCTGGCGCCTGCAATGGCCTGCAACTCGCCAACGACGGACGCGTCACCAAAATCGGCGCCGCCGTCGACGCCGGAGTCATTCCGTTTCAAAAAGCCGTGGCCGCCGGCATCGATTTCCTCATCGTGCACCACGGTATGTATTGGGACATGCCGCGCCCGCTCACCGGTCCGGCCTACACCCGCGTCGCGACCCTCATCCACGCCAACTGCGCGCTCTACTCAAATCACCTCCCGCTCGACGGCCATCCGCAGCTCGGCAACAACGCCCTCCTCGCACGCCAGCTCGGCCTCAAGCCCACTCGCCCGTTTCTCGTCCGCGACGGCGAGGCCATCGGCAACATCGCCAATTCTCGCCTCACTCGCGCCGCGATCCGTCGGAAACTCGAGTCCCTTTACCCGCGCGTAATCGCCATTGAATACGGTTCCGCCGCGCCCAAAGCCGTCGCGTTTTGCAGCGGCAGCGGTTACAGCGCCATGCCCGAACTCCTCGCGTCCGGCGTCGACACCCTCGTGACCGGTGAATTACGCGAAGACTGTTTCAACCGCGCGCAGGAGGAAAAACTCAACCTTTACCTTTGCGGCCACTACGCCACCGAAGTCCACGGCGTGAAAGCCCTCGCCGCCGAACTCGCGAAAAAATTCCGCTTGCCCTGGGAGTTCATCGCCACGGAAAACCCTTTCTAGCCTGGTCCGTTCCTGCCGCTCCGGCCCGCTTCCCGGCAGAAAAGTTGGGTCTTCACTTCCGCCGCTTCCGTGTGTTCCGTGACCCCTCATATGAAACGCATCGCCATCCTCAACGGCCCCAACCTCGATCGCCTCGGAAAACGCGAGCCCGAGATCTATGGTCGCGCGACCCTCGCCGATCTCGCCGACGCCCTGCGCACTGAATTCGCCGCTGCAGCGCAGCTCGATTTTTTCCAGTCGAACCACGAGGGCGCGTTGATTGATAAAATCGCCGCACTCGCCGACGCAAAGTTCGACGGCCTAGTCATCAATGGCGGTGCCTTCACCCACACCAGTGTCGCCCTGCGCGACGCTCTGCTCGGCGCGCACCTCCCGACGATCGAGGTCCACATTTCAAACATCTATAAGCGCGAGGAGTTTCGCCAGACGTCGCTGACCGCCCCGGCTTGCATCGCCGTGATCACGGGGCTCGGTCTCGAGGGCTATCACGCCGCCATCCGTTTTCTCCTGAAAAACTGAGCGAATGAACGAACACTTCTGGCTGGTCTGTCACACCAAACCCCGTTGCGAAAAAAAATTTGCCGCCCTCATGGCGGCGGAAAAATTTGAGCACTACCTCGCCACCGTGGTGAGCGTCCGCCACTACGCGCAGCAGACAAAAAAATTCACCAAACCGCTCTTCCCCGGCTATGTCTTTGCCAAAGTTCCGGGCGAAGAAAAATCGCGGATCTACCAACAGGATCTGCTTGCACGGGCCATTACCGTCACCGACGAGCCCCGGTTTCTCCGCCAACTCGCCGACGTCAAAATGATCGTCGCTTCCGGCTTCGAACTCAGCGTCATGCCGCTTTTCACCAAGGGCAAACACGTCAAAATCATCGGTGGCCCACTCTACGGTCTCGAAGGCTTCGTCGATGATCCGACCAACCCCCAAGGCATCGTCCTCTCCGTCGACGTGCTGCAACAGGGCCTCCTCGTCAAAGTGCCGGTGGAACATTTGCGCGTCTTGGACTGACGCTTGCATTAGTCGGTTCGATCGAATCGCAGAATTTCGGTTCAAACTTTTCGCCGCAGCAGGGGCAGCAGCCGATCCACCGAAACGACCACGGCTGCATCGCGTGCAACACCGGCTACGCCGCGCCGTGCGGCGATCGGCTCAATCGACGTCCGCTCCCCCGGCGTCAGTCATACCCACGTCTCGTGATATTTGGACGATCGTCGAAACACCACTCGCTCACGCTCGCAGCCACCCGCACTCAAAAACTCAAATGGCGTGGGTATAACCCTTGCACAGAATGCGTGGCGCCTTCGCGCCGTTCGCTCCGGCCCAGCCCAGCGAGCAGCGCTCCAGAAACTCCGGGAGCTCTTCGATGCTGCGACGCCAAAACCATTGGTTCCAGTGCAGGGAACCGCTCTTTCTCCGATAGAAAACCGGCGTCATCATTTATCAGCGTAAGCCCAAGTACGTGCATGCTTTCGACGGACGCCAACATGGATTTCTCTCCAGGTTCCACCGCCTTCCCCGACGGTCCGCAGGGGCCTCGGTTGCGTGAACCCAGACAACCGGGTTGACGGGCAGCTGTTTGATCGCTTCCGAAGACCGGAACCAAAGAGCTTCCCGCCTTGTTATTTCCCATGAATTTATTTTTTCGTTTCTTCCGCTCCCTGCTCACGGCGTCTCTGTTTTCCCCCGCGCTCCTCATGGCCCAAGCTCTTTCACCTGCCGCTCCCACCACAAAACTCGGCTCCCGCGTGTTCATTTGGGATGAACTAAAGGTGAGGAGCACGGCTGTCGGACAGTTGCGCGATGTGGTCAATCTCCCCACCGCCACGTTCGAGAAATTCGAATCCCACATCACCACGCTCAACATCGGCCAGGCTTCTCATGCGCCACACCGGCATGCGCGCGAGGAGTTCATTATCGTGAAGGAAGGCATCGTCGAAGTGCATCTCAACGGGCAGACCCAACTCGCCGGCCCCGGCTCGTTACTGTTTTACGCGTCAAATGATATGCATGCCATCCGCAATGCGGGCCCGACCCCCGCCACCTATTTGGTGTTCAACTTTGAGACCGCCGCCACGCGCAGCGCTCCCGTCGAAGGCGCGGCAGTGGCCAAGTTGCCCGGTAAACTCGCTTCCACCGTCTTCAACTGGGACAAACTCGTGGTGAAGCCCACGAAAGTCGGCGCCCGCCGCGACCTCGTGAACTCGCCCACCGTCACGTGCACCAACTTCGAGTGCCATGTCACCACCCTAAACCCCGGCGAAACGCCCCACGCCTCCCACCGCCATCCCGACGAGGAAATCGTCGTCGTGAAGGAAGGCGTGATGGAAGTGACGATCAACGGGGTGACGAACCGCGGCGGCCCCGGCTCGATTTTTTTCTACGGATCAAACGACGAACACGGCATGAAAAACGTCGGTGGCACCACCGCGAGTTATCACGTCATCCGGATCGTCACCGCAGCTACGCCAAAAGCTGCGGCCAAGTAAACCGTCCGCCGGCTACTTCGCCGCGAGCTTTGCCCGCCATGCCGGGTAATCTTTGGTCAGGAGCCGCCGGGGAGCATTCACATACCAGCCCGAGCCGGTGCGACGCTCCCGGTCCACTTCCGCGAGCGAATATACTTTGATCCCATCGCGGCTCGCAAAAATCGCGCGGTCGCTGCCGGGCTCCACCATCCGCGCCCACATCGGCTGGGCCATTTCGTCGGCCACGACCACGACGTCGAAGTCGGTCTTGTGCCGCGCGAATTCCACCGGCGGCGCCGGCACCCGTTTCGTCGTGAATCCGTTGATTTGGATTTTCTTTAACCAGGTTACCGCCGCCTCCACCGCCGCGACGATCTCGGGTGAAGGCCGCTCGTAGCGCATCAAGAATTCGACGACGTCCACGGTGTCGCCCGGTGCGATGCACGGCAGTTCAAAGGTCCGCGCGCCGACGGTCGCCAGGGTCTTTTCGTCGTGCTGCTGGCCCCAGCCGCTCCGCACGCCGTGCGCGGTCACCTGCATCGCCAGCACACACGCCGTCCCCCGCGCCTCGGCGTCCGCACAGCGCGCCCACCGCAGTTCGTCGAGCCACGCAAAGGCCGGTCGGCGATCGGCCGCGTCCTTCAGCACGTTCATGATCCCCATCATCACCCCGTCGTTGAGCGTGATACGCTTCGCGATCGAGCCGGGGTTCGGCCACCATTGGGGAAAGCCGCCGTTCGGATACTGCGATGACAGCATGAAGTCCAGGCCACGCACGCACGCGGCCCGCAGCGCCGGATCTCCCGTCGCCACAAAAGCCCGCGCCAAATACGCGACCTGCGGGTGCGTGTTGTGATTGTCGTAGCTCGTGTCGGTCTTCGCCTGCGTGTCGCGCACCTTTTTTTTCTGCTCCTCCGTCAACACCGCCCGCATATCGTAGTCCTTCGGCCAACCGCCGTTGTCGCGTTGGAAGAGCACAATGTTCGCCGCGATTTCGCGCACCTGTTCCGGCGCATACGCCGGCTGATCCGGCCCCGTCGCCTGCATGAACCGCTCGGGTTGGATGATGTTGCGCCAGTGATGCCGCGAATCGTCAAAACCCGCTACGTCGAGCCCGTCTTTTGTGATCGTCCGGGTCGCGGCTGTCCCCCGGGGGCTCGTCCCGCCCAACCCGAGGGCACCAGCGCACACACCGCAAATCAATGATCGCAACCAGGCGCTTGGGGTAGGCATGCCTCGACGATCTTGCGGCCACGGTCTCGAAGGCAATTCCCGATTCATCCGTCGCGCACCACGGCCCTCTCACCCGGAGCGATTCAACCGGCAAAACACGCCCAGACCCATTTCCTGCGGCTCGTGTTTTTCCGCGGTCAATTCGTCCGCCGCGCTCCGGTTCAGCGCCCTCCGCCCGCCTTGAACTCCATGCCCTCGATCGCGCCGAGCAGTTCGTTGTAAGGCGCGCTCGTGAAGCCGTCCGCATTGATCGAAACCTCCACGACGACGTCCGCCGCGAGCCGGATGATGCCGACGCTGATCGTCTTGTAATTCCCTTCCTGCGGCGGTTTACCGATCAGGTCCGGGTCGGTAAACGAGCAATAGTAACCATAACCGCTACCGAGGGAGAATTCCTTGGCCCGCGCCTTTCCTTCGACCGACTGCTCCGCAAATCTCATCGCATCGATTTCCACCCGCATTTTGAGGCGAGCCTTCGTGTCGAAGCGGTCCGTTTCCGGAAAAGTGACCGTGAGCTCACAGTGCGCATTCACGTTGGTGCCCTTGGGCACAATCTTGATGATCCGCCGGTCGCCAAAGTCCGACGTCTCAAACGACCAATGATCCGCGAGGTACACCGTGAGGGTGCCACGCCCACCCAGTTTGACCGTCTCCGCTTGGGCGAAAAGTCCGGCGACGTTGAGCAAAAATAAGACGAAGATTTTTTTCATGGGAACGAAAATACGCCGCAGTGTGAGAAGCCCGGCACCCCGACAGCGATGCCAAACCACGCGACGGAGCGTAACGCGCCGCAGGAACGGCGGTTTCCCAACCGCCTTATTTGCGCGGCTCGCAAGCCGACCCTCGGGGCGACTCACGTCCAGGCACGCCCCCGCTGGGCTCCCCCTCGTCGCGACCGTTTATTTTTATCCACCGCCGCCTCAGCGTCGCCCACCTCCCTCGGCGCACGCGCGAGAAGCACTCGCCCCCTGCCACGCCGCCCGTGCAATCCCGTCCAACCCCTGACCGCCGATCAATTCCCGCCGCCTCGCGCTCAGTTTCCCCGCGGCCCTCGGATCGTCGCCCTTGCGTCACCCGGATTTTCGCCTCGGCGGCAAAGCCATCGTCCCGCTCGTCTATCCGCCAGAAGGATTCGTCACGGTTCACGCGCACCCGCAGTGCAACCGCACGTGATCGACGGATCGCCCGCCGTCTCCACGCGGTGCGCCGGTGTTTGGGACCGCACCGCGCGACCAGTCTCCCCCCTCGCCTCGGCCACCATCGCGCTCGGCCTGCGAGCGGAACCGCGCCGAGACTGTCCTCCGCACCTGCGCACAAACCCGCCAAGAAACGCCCTGCAAAAGCCTTTGACCGTCCCCGCTCCGCACCTTTGCCTTTCAGATTCGCTCCGTCTCTCCCTCTGCCCAAACCACCATGTCCGCCGTGAATCCGACCATCATCTACACCAAAACTGACGAGGCCCCTGCCCTCGCCACCTATTCGTTCCTGCCGATCGTCCAGGCCTTCACGAAGCACGCCGGCATCAATGTGGAAACCCGCGACATCTCCGTCGCCGCGCGCATCCTTGCCGCTTTCTCGGATCTCCTGCCCGCCGCCCAACGCGTCCCCGATGCCCTCGCCGAACTCGGTGCCCTCACCCTCAAGCCCGAGGCCAACATCATTAAGCTCCCCAACATCAGCGCCTCCGTCCCGCAGCTGAAAGCCGCCATCGCAGAGCTCCAAGCCAAGGGCTACGCGCTCCCCCATCTCCCCGAAGTCGCCACCACCGACGCCGAGAAAGACGCCAAAGCCCGCTACGCGAAAGTCATGGGTTCGGCCGTCAATCCCGTCCTCCGCGAGGGCAACTCTGATCGCCGCGCCCCGAAAGCCGTCAAGGCCTACGCCCGCGCTCACCCGCACTCCATGGGCGCGTGGTCGCCCACCTCGACGACTTCCGTCAGCACGATGGGCCACGATGATTTTTTCTCGAACGAGAAGTCCGTCACCGTCCCCGCCGCGACCACCGTCCGCATCGAGTTCGTCCCCGCCCCCGCTCCCGCCGGCGCCTCCCCTGATGCCGTCGCCAAGGCCGCGCAGATCATCGTCCTCAAGGAAAAGACGCCCCTCAAAGCCGGCGAAATCTTCGACGCCACGTTCATGAACCGGAAGGCCCTCGGCGCCTTCTACGCCCAACAGATCATGAAGGCCAAGAAGGACGGCACCCTCTTCTCCCTGCACCTCAAGGCCACGATGATGAAGGTCTCCGACCCCATCATGTTCGGCCTCGCCGTCCGTGTCTTCTTCAAAGACCTCTTCACGAAACACAGCGCCACCCTCACCACCCTCGGCGTCGATTTGAACAACGGCTTCGGTGACCTCATCGGCAAAATCGCCACGCTCCCCGCCGACCAGAAGGCCGCCATCGAGGCCGACATCGCCGCGGTTTTCGCCGCGCGCCCCGCCGTCGCGATGGTCAACTCCGACAAGGGCATCACCAATCTCCACGTCCCCTCCGACGTCATCATCGACGCCTCCATGCCCGCGATGATCCGCACCTCCGGCCAGATGTGGAACGCGCAGGGCCAGGGCCAGGACACGCTCTGCGTCATCCCCGACGCCTGCTACGCTGGCGTCTACGCGACGACGATCGACTTCTGCAAAAAACACGGCGCCTTCGACCCGAAGACGATGGGCACCGTCCCCAACGTCGGCCTCATGGCCCAAGCCGCCGAAGAATACGGCTCACACAACAAAACCTTCCAAGCCCCCGGCAACGGCACCATCCGCGTCGTCGACGACACCGGCAATGTCCTCCTCGAGCACGCCGTCGAGACCGGCGACATCTGGCGCGCCTGCCAGACCAAGGACGCCCCTGTGCAGGACTGGGTGAAACTCGCCGTCAACCGCGCCCGCCTCTCCGGCACGCCCGCCATCTTCTGGCTCGACGAAAAACGCGCGCACGACGCCCAGGTCCTCGCGAAGGTAAAAACCTATCTCGCCCAACACGACACCACCGGCCTCGACATCAAAACCCTCGCCCCCGCCGCCGCCTGCGAAGCCACCCTCGTGCGCCTCAAGGCCGGGCAGGACACGATTTCCGTCACCGGCAACGTCCTCCGCGACTACCTCACCGACCTCTTCCCCATTCTCGAAGTCGGCACCAGCGCGAAGATGCTCTCCATCGTCCCGCTGATGAACGGCGGCGGCCTCTTCGAAACCGGTGCCGGCGGTTCCGCCCCGAAGCACGTCGAGCAGTTCACCCAGGAAAATTACCTGCGCTGGGATTCCCTCGGCGAGTTCTTCGCCCTCGCGCCCAGCTTCGAGCACATCGCCGAAACCTTCCGCCTGCCCAAGGCCAAGGTCCTCGCCGACACCCTCGACGCCGCCACCGGCAAGTTCCTCGAGAACGACCGCTCGCCCGGCCGCAAGCTCGGCACCATCGACAACCGCGGCAGTCACTTCTACCTCGCCCTCTACTGGGCCGAGGCCCTCGCCGTCCAGGACAAGGACGCCG
>CAMBVX010000051.1 GCA_945871085.1 Opitutus sp. GAS368
GATCCCCGCGATGTGGATCTGGCTGGGCGCAATCCGCATGAACACCAGCACGGTGGTGGTCATCAACCCGCAGCCGTCCAAACCTCCGCGGTGAAAAAATCCACGGACGCCAGCGTTTCCTGAGGCGAGCGGATAAACTCCTTCCACGGCATCTGCTTTCCTCGTTCCGGGGCCGGGGCCAACCCATGCCGCTTTGAGTAGGTTCGCCACCGTCTGGTGGCTCACGACGTGCCCCAGATTACCCATGGCGCCGACGATTCGCTGGTAGCCCCAGGTGCGATTCTCCCGGGCCATCTGCAGCACCAACTCTTCGATCACCCGTACCGTCGGTGTGCGCCCCGGCGTAGATCGAACCTTCGATCCGTCGAGCTTTCTCGCCATGAGTTGGCGGTGCCAACCAAGGATGGTCTCGGGTCGAACGATCTGGGCGACCTCCGCCAGAGCCTTCCGGCCAAGGCGCCGGCCAATTTCGGCCAGACTGATTCGCTCCGGGTCGGTGTGCCGCAATCGTCCCTTGATCTGGTTCCTGAGAATCCGATTTTCCGGCACCAAGTATTCGTTCTGAAGCAGGAGTTCCTGGTCCACCGAGCCGGAGATGTACGCCAGCAGTCGCTTCCCATTCATCTCGGAGAATGAACCCATTCATCTCGGAGAATGAACCCAGGCAACGGCCTCCGCGGAACTTTCTGGTCGCCCGGTTAATCCTTCAAAATTGGTCTCTTCGATTTTTTCGAACAGACGGGCACGATTCCACCAATCGTTCACGCACAGACTGTCCTCGCCCTGGAGGAAAGAGGCCCTCACGGGAGGCTCGCCGTGGCGCAACGGCACCACCGATCCGGACCGGGAGTGATCGCGGAAAACCACGTGCGGGCAACTAACCGCCGGGCTTAAGCGTGGCTTTCCAAGCCAGGCAGAAACTCTCGGCCCGCTTCCGCAGCCAAGCCCAGTCTCCGGCGGCCAGCCGCTCTGGTGCCAGTAGCGGACTTCCGAGACCAAATCCCTCGCCGCCGGCGCGCGCATAATCGGGCAGCGTCTCGGGTGTGATGCCGCCGGTGGCGAGCAGTCGAACGGAGGGCAACGGTGCTTTCAAATCACGCACGTAGCCGGGCCCGAGACGGTGGGCGGGAAATAGTTTCACCATCGTCGCGCCGAGCCGGTGGGCGTGGTGAACCTCGGTGGGCGTGAACGCGCCCGGAAATACGGGCAATCCACGCCGCACGCATTCGCCGATCACATCTGGCACTATCACCGGCGTGACGATGAAACTGGCCCGAGCCGCCTGGGCTTCGTCGAGTTCGGCCACGGTAGGTCATGGTGCCGGCGCCGATGCTCATGCGGCCTTGCGCGTGGGTGATGGCGGCGCTGATTTTGGCGAACGCTCCCGGCGAGTTCATCGTGATTTTCAAGGCAGTGAAACCCCCGTCGGCCCGGGCCTGCACGATCGGTTCAACGAAGCGGTTGGGCTGGCCGCGCAGGATCGCGATCAGCGGCATGCTCGCGAAGCGGGCGGCGTTCAGGGCCCGATCGCTCATGCGAACGACAGAATCGCGGCATGGCCCATCACGACCGCCGCGGCCACGTCGACCGGAGGAATTTGCACCACTGCGGCGTCCGGCGAGAGTTCACTCAAGGCGAGGGCATACTGACGGGCAAACGGATCTCCTGCGGCCAGCACGATCGTCCGCGCGGGTGCCTCGGTCAAAGGGTCCAGCTCGGCACCGATCAGCACGCCGCTGAGAAACGCGCGGCTGTGTTCCGCAGCCAAATGCCCGAGCACCGTGCGCGCCCGGGTTTGAAAGAGCGCCGCACTCAAGCCGAGGGTTCGGGCCGCACGCACGCCAGCTACAAAGGCAGCGTCGTCGAAAATGGCATCATCCGGAGTTGCCAAGGTACTGTCGTGGCAGAGCAGGCCGTAGAGTTCTCCCGTCAGAAAAGTGGCAAACTCCACGATCTGACCGGAGCGCAACCGCACATGCTTGGAATGGCTGCCCGGCAGAACGACCGTGCAGTCCTCATACAAATGGTGTCGGGCGGAATCGGCAAAAAGCCCGATCAATTCGGTTTCTTCCCCGCGCATGACATCGCTCGCCGCTTGCAGGCCGGAAACCAACCGCACTTTACGGCCAGTCTGAATGAAGTCGACAAAGCGCAGCGTGCTGCCGTCGATCGGCGCGGGCAAACTTGCGTAGGGCAGGGACTGCCAGCCCAAGGTGGACGAAGCCATGCCGGAGATCACGACCGGAATATCAGTTTGGTCGCCGACCCCCAGTTCGGCAATTCCACGTTCAAGAACCGTTCCTAGGAATTCGCGTCGTCCAATCTGCGCGGGATGAATCTTGGCCAGATGCTGGATACCTTCGTCGGTGACATGTTCGACCAGAATCCGGCGTGGTGCCATCTCAATCAAGCGAAGCCGCAAGCGCGAGGTGCCCCAGTCGCAGGAAATAAATCGAGTCACGGTTTGAGGACTCACCATTCAGCGAAGCCACCATCCTCCGCCACAAAGCGAGGATTGTCCCAAACGCCGTCAAACTGTAACGCGGCGAGTTTCTGCCCATCCAACTCGATCCCGAGACCCGGGCGCTCTGACACCTTGATGTACCCGCTCTCGATTACGAAGGGTTCCCGGAGCAGGCTCTCGCCGAGGGTGACATATTCTTGGATGAAAAAATTGGGACAGGCGGCATCCAGTTGCAGGCTGGCGGCCAGCGCCACCGGACTCAGCGGGCAGTGCGGGGCGAATAGAATATCCCGCGATTCCGCCATGGCCGCGATGCGACGCACCTCGGAAATTCCGCCCGCATGCGCCACGTCAGGTTGAACGAGGCGTACCGCGCGTTTTTCAATCAGTTCTTGAAATTGCCAGCGCGTGAAAAGCCTTTCGCCGGCGGCGATGGGGATGCTGGTGGATTCCGCCATCTCCCGAAGTCCGTCGGCGTCGCCGGGGAGAATCGGTTCTTCGATGAACATCGGCTGGTGCGGCTCCAGCAATTTGGCTAGACGCTTGGCATCGGGGAAAGTCAGCCGCCCATGAAAATCCACGGCAATATCCACACGAGATCCGGCGGCTTGCCTCAGGGAGCCAAGGCGATCCGCCGCCGCTTGCAGGTCCGCCGGGGTGGACAGCGGGCGCATCACACCAGTGGCGGTGTATTTGAAGGCCGTGAGGCCGCGGGTGTCGCGTAGCTCACGCACCGGGTTGACATAGTCGTCCGCGGTGCCGGCATCGGTCCAAGCATACATCCGAATCCGATCACGCAGGCGCCCGCCGAGCAACTGATGGACCGGGGTGCCAAGCGATTTACCGAGGATGTCCCACAGCGCCATGTCGACGCCGGAAAGCGCGGAACAGTGGACCGGACCGCCACGGTAGAATCCCCCGCGGTAGAGATGCTGCCAGATGTATTCGATGCGCCGGGGATCCTGACCGATCAACCATCGACTCATTTCACGAAGCATCGTCTCTACGGTCAGGGATGCGCCCTCGAGGGTGGCCTCACCGAGACCGGTCAAGCCCGTATCGGTATGCACGCGCACGATCAGCCAACGCGGGCGCACGTGAAACGTTTCAAGCCGTGATATTTTCATTGGGGAGAATTGGCCCGAGGGGCTTGCCGTCGTGCAGTAGCGCAACGGGCGCATTGAGCGGATTGAGCGGACGTTTCCCGGCTAGAACCCGGGCGACGTCATTCACGCAGTGGAGGCGCGCCCGGTGGCGGCTTTCCCGGGTACCACCACCGATGTGGGGAGTGAGCACGACGTTGCGCATCGTCAGCAACGCGGGATGCACCTCGGGCTCGTTCTCGAAGACGTCCAACGCCGCGCCTGCCAGATGACCGGACTCGAGCGCAGCGACCAGAGCCGTCTCATCCACGACGCGGCCACGCGAGGCGTTGATCAGAAAGGCACCACGTTTCATCTGCGCTAGGCGCGCCACGTTGATGAGCCGCTCGGAATCGCGGTTAAGCGGCAAGTGCAGCGAAACAAAATCGGCCTCACCCAGCAACCGCTCGAGCGAGACATAGTCGGGATGATTTGCAGGAGTGCGCTGATGAAACAAGATGCGCAGCCCAAAGCCACGCGCCCGTTGCGCGACGGCCTGCCCGATTGCCCCATAGCCAACGAGACCCAGCGTTTTGCCATCGAGCAGCGCTCCATCCCAAACTCCGGGTTGAAAGCTGCGCCAGCCACCGGCTCGCACGTAACGGTCGGCCTCAGGAAGCCTTCGGGCGACAGCTAGCAATACTCCGAGGGTGAAGTCCGCCGTGGACTCCACGAACGCATGCGGGACGTTGGTGGCAAGAACGCCGTGCCGCTGCATAAGCGCAAGGTCCAGATTGTTCACGCCGATCGAGATATTGGCGACGACCTTCAGTTTCGGCGCCCGCTCCAAGAGTTCGGAATCCACCCGCAGTTCCGCCTGATTCACGATGCCGACGAGCTCGGGGGCAAGCCGCAGCACCTCGGCCCGCGGCATCAAGTTACCGTCGGCGGGCCCAAGTACCACGCGAGCGAGTCCCTTGAGCGGAGCAAGCACCTCATCGGGGACCGCGTTGGTAATCAGGACTACGGGCAGGGGAAGAGAAGACATCGAAAGGCACCGGGGTGTGGCTGGGGTATGTCCGACCATTGCAGCAGCTGGCGCAACCACCAGGTCACTGTTATGGTAACATCAATCGCCATCGGCATTCCCGGCAGCCGGGCGCTTCAGCGTGGGCGGATGCTCGGACCATCGACCCACGAGGGAGGTGTCAGAGTCTGGCGGGGAATGTCAGGCACGCCGCGCTCGTTGTGCAAAAGGAGGGTGGCAAGCATGTCGACGGCGGCGGCCGCAACCTGGGCCCGGCGATGGTCAATGCCGGCGAAGTTAAAATGGCGCTCCGCCCAATCGTGCACGACCATGCCGACCTGCTCGGGAATGCGGCGACCCAGTTTTTCGGTCAGCCACTCCGGGACGTAGGAATCGAATGAAATGACGACATCCGGACGATACCGCAGAAACCACTTCCGGAAGACTTCGTATTCTTGGGCCAGATTGTTTTCAGGGAAGAGCAGCAGCGGCACACGATCACGCGGCGCGACCTGCTGCTGATAGGTCAACATCGCCCCCTGGTAGGTGTGGTCGGATCGATTGTCGATCCACTGAGTGATGGCCAGTCCGATTCGGCGGTAACCGCGCGCCGTCAATTCGGCGGTCGCCTGCTGTATGCCCTGGGTCATATGCGTGCTCGCCCGGTGGAGCGCGGGATGGGTCAGGCCATAGCCGAGCGTAACGGCGGCAAACCTTGAGTAGTCGAGCTCCATGCCGATGCTGTGCGAGGATTGCGGCGAAATGATCAGCCCCTCGATCCCACGGGTCTCAAGAATCTGCCCTAGGCGGGATGCGGACATTCGCGTGCGATCGAGCCGAAACTCCTCGGCGCGGTAACCATGCCGTGCCGCCCGTATGCGGACCTCGTCGAGCGCGACATACTGATAGGCGTGGTCGAGCAACTCATCGCCCGGAATCTCGTCGCGCACCAGCGCGATAATCGCCGCGGTACGTCGGCGTCGGTGGCTGCGGATCCGCACCATCAGCCGCGCGATGTGCGGATCGGGGGAATATTCGAGTTTCTTCGCGGCCGACAAAACTCGGCGGCGCGTGGCGGGGGACACGTTGGGAAAATTCCGCAGCACACGGGAAACGGTCATCGCCGATACTCCCGCCGCACGGGCGACCGCTTGGAGACTTTTCGGAGCAGGGGATCTCACCATTAGGTTATAATAACATGGAACCGTAGTTGTAGGTCAAGACACGCGTGCTCCATGTTGGGGGGAACCCGTTCTGCGCACCCCATCCTTCAACTCCAATCGGCCTGCCAACCGTAGGTGAATGGCACGTCACACCAGCTTCACCCCCGTCATTCATGAACATCATCGATACCCTGTTTGTCCAGGATCTGCCCGTTGCACACCCCGTGATGCCGTCCGGCGGGACGCTCCGCCCCACTCCAGGTTCGCCCGGCCGTTTCCGACCGGTGTTCGGCGCGACGCACCGCGCGTTCGCGGCCATGTTTTTCCTCGCCGGTGTCGCCGGTGCCGGCGCGGCCGACGGCGTCAAGATCGGCGGCGCCGGACCGGGTCCCAAGAAAGATCAGGATGTCGTCGCGCTCCAAGCCTTGGTGGTGACGGGATCGAACATCAGGCGCCTCGACATGGAAAACGTGCTGCCCGTCACCGTCATCAACACCGAGGCCTTGGAGACGCGCAACGCCTTCACCCCGGTGGATCTGCTCACCTCGCTACCGCAAGTCACCAATGTTCCCCTGAATGAAACCCAGACCGGTTCGTCCGGCGCCCGCGGCGACAATGCCAGCATCAATCTGCGCAACATCGGCTCCGGCAGCACGCTGATCTTGATCAATGGCCGCCGGCTCGCCGCCAACCCGATGACCCAGGCGCTGACACACTCGGTCAACGTCAATCACGTGCCGACGCAGGGCATCGATCACATCGAAGTGTTGCGCGACGGCGCCTCGGCCATCTACGGCTCGGACGCCGTCGGAGGCGTGGTCAACTATGTCATGCGCCGCGATTTTCGCGGAACAGAAGTAAAGTTCCGCTACGGGTACCCCGAGCAAGGGGGCGGACAGTACGCGCAGACGGCGCTCACTTACGGCCAGGATTTCGCCGGAGGCCGGGGCCGGTTCCTGGCCACCATCGAATTCCTGCATCGCGACGCGATTTATTTGCGCGATCGCGATTTCTCCGCCAGCGCGAACCACTCTGCGGCGGCCCCGCCGCCCTTTAATGTGCTGGGCAGCGCCTTCGACGGCATCACGCCCCGGGGCGTCTATCCCACGTTCCGCATCGGAACGGCCACGGCCAACAATTATTTCCGGCCGGTTAACGGCGTGGTGGCCCTGACGGCGACCGCTCCGACGCGGGCCAACAATCCGGAATTCTATTTTGACCCCAACCTTTACGGCATGGCCCAGCCGCGCAGCAACCGCCTGAACTCGCTCGTCGCGCTCGAATACGATCTCACCTCGCGCCTCACGGCATTCTCGGATTTCTCGTACTATAAATCAGATTCGGTCATGGTCCGCCAACCGCTGGTGCTAAATGCGCCCGTCACCGACAAGCTCGCTCCAATGTCGGTCGATAATCCGTTCAATCCTTATGGTTCCAGTTTCTATCATCCGACGGGCGCACCCAATGCGGACGGCTCACTCCGCCTGATCGGCGCCCCGCGTTCCGTCGATCTCGTGTCGTTGACGCTCAAGGATCTTCCCCCGGAGAAAGTGACAACCTTCGCCGACGTCTATCGCGTCACCGCCGGCCTGAAGGGAAAACTCTTCTCCACCTGGACGTGGGAAACGGCGGCCTTCTACAACCGTGTTGAAGGAAGGGACAAGGCCCTGAACGACATTCGGGAAAGCCTCTTCCAGCGGGCGCTCAAGCAGACGACCAAGGCGACCGCGTACAATCCTTTCGGTTACACCTTCAAAGTTCAGGGCGGCGCGGTGGTGGCCGATCAGCCATATGCCAATCCGGCGGCGGTGGTCTCCACGTTTGCCGAAACTTTCGGCCGCGGCGCGAAGAGCACCATCGCGAGCTTCGATGCCCGCGCGACGGGCCGGGTCTACACCTTGTGGAGCGGAGACATCATGATCGCGGTCGGCGGCGAATACCGCCGGGAGGATCTGAAGGACCTCCGGGATCCATTCGGCGGCGAGAATCCCGCCGGCTCAGGCTTGGATCCTCTGGACAACGATTTTCTGCTCCATCCTCCAAGGCCTGATGTTAGTGGCGATCGCAATGTCGCCAGTTTCTACGTCGAGTCGGTCATTCCGCTGGTCGCGGCCAAGAACCACGTTCCATTGCTGAGCACGCTTGAGTTGACGGCGGCGGCCCGCCACGAGCGGTACAACGATTTTGGCAACACCACGAAACCCAAAGTGGGCGTGAACTGGCGGCCGGTTTCGACCGTCATGCTGCGTGGCTCGTACAACGAGGGCTTCATCGCCCCGAGTCTTCCCGCTCTCTACACCAGCAGCCGGTGGACCGCTGGGGCCGGCGTGGGCAGCATCGATCTTTACCGCAATCCCGTCACCAATGAAGGTGGCTACCCGCAGCGCAATTATTTCGGCGGCAATCCAAAGCTCAAGGCGGCCGAATCCAAGGGCAAGAGCGCGGGCATCGTCTTCGATGTCCCGCTGATCAAAGGGTTGAGCCTCACGGCCGATTACTGGCAGGTCAACCGGACCAACGTGCTTGGCCAGCGGTCCGGCGGGCAGGTTTTCATCAGCGACACCGCGCTGTTGCAGGCCTACGTCAAACAACAATTGGCGGCGGGCACTCCCATCGGCTCGATCAATCTGGGCAGCGGCACCGCCGCCTACAAGGGCGACCCGGACATCACGCGCGTCGCTCCCACCGCGCCGGACATCGCGACCTTTGCCGCCTACAATGCGGCCAATCCCGGCAATCAACAGGCCGTGGCCGGCAGAATTTTCTCCTACAGCGCGCCCTTCCTCAACCTTGCGAAAGGCTACGATGCCGGCTGGGATTTGAGTCTGAATTATGCGCTGCCCACGCTGCCGATCGGAAAAATCACGCTCAACTCGGACTGGGCCTATCTGATCAAGTCCCGCACGATTCTCCAGCCGCCGAACGCGGCTCCGGTGGAGACGGACAGCGTGAATGTCGGCGGTGCCTCCCGCTGGCGCGGCACCAGCAACGTTTCCTGGCGCAAAGGCCATTGGTCGGGTGGGCTGGGGGCCTACTATATCGGCCGTTCCCAGGATGGCGCCACCGCCACGGCGGCCATCTATGAGTCCCTGGGCCGCCCCTCCTATCTGGCCAAGCATTTCACCGACGGCGCATTCGTCTACCGGTATGTCCTGAAGGACTCCCTGACCTTCAATTCATCGCTCGCCTATCGGTTCGACCGGGAAACGCACAAATGGCTGCAGCGGTCAACCGTGCGGGTGGGCGTGAACAATCTGACGGATGCCGCGCCTCCGCTCGGAGCCGGCGCCTTCGGCTACAACCCGGCCGTCCACGGCGGATTCCTCGTTGGTCGCACCTGGACATTCGAGCTGACCAAGGCCTTTTGAAGCGGCGCTCCAAGTGCTATTTGCGTCGGTACCGACAACATAGCCGGTCGGACACGAGCACATATATATCCGATGAACTCGAAACCTCCCCACCCGCGATCCTAAACACAGCGTCATAAATCCGCCTCCCATCATGCGCGAGCGGTTTGCTGACCTGTCTCCGGCGATGTGCCGCGCCAATCTTTTGCCCAGTTGCTTTGCTTACCCGAAACACAAGCTAGGAGAATAAACTATGAACACGATAAACCTGATCACACCATGGTTCCCGCAGCGCACTTACCCCCGCTCGCTCAATATCCTTTTGATGATATTATTATGTGCTCACATCCCTTCATGGGGGCAGCAGATGGCCAAGGACGGAAAGGAAATCGCCAAATTAAAGGAGCAGGTCGTTACCCTTGAAGCATTTTCAGTTACTGCAGAAACGGACGCCAGTGGCTACGGGGTCACTTCGGCCACTACGTTTTCGCGTCTTAACACGCCCCTTCGTGACATCCCCCAATCTGTCAATATCGTCACCGATCAGTTTATGAGGGAACTTGCCGCTCCGAACTTGGGTGAAGCGGTGGCCTTTTTACCGGGCGTCTCGACGCGCGTCGGTTCCCCTGATCGGTTCCAGTTCCGCTCCATTGATGTTTCCAGCCAGTTTCAAAATGGTTTCCGTTTCATGTTCGCAGCACCTGGTGGGGGATCTCTCGATTTCGAGAAAGATACCGTCAATATTGACCGGATTGAAGTTATTAAAGGCCTTGGTTCCGCCACCACTGGCCGGGGAGAAGCCGGGGGCGTAATCAATCTGATCACGAAAAAGCCCCAGACTAAAAAGATGAGTTCGGTCGCGTTATTGGTCGACCAGTATGGTTACAACAAGACTGAGCTCGACACCACTGGTCCGCTTAACGCCAGCGGCTCCGTGCTATATCGAACTATCGCTTCATATACTGGAGGGGAAAACTTTCAGGCCAATGAAAAATACAACCGGTTCAGCTTTTTCCCTTCGCTTGAGTTCCGTTTCAACGACCGGACCAATCTGCTCATCGAAGGTAGTCTCCAAACCGGACAGTCGCCCTCGTCTGCCAATTTCGCCGAGGGAGATTTGCGGCCATTATTTTACCGTGATTCTACGGGGGCACCGAAAGTTCTGTCGCCACCCCGAGAGACGGAGTTTCTCCTGACATTCTTGCCGCGGAGCTTCTCGCAATCGCTCTCATTCCTCAAGCCCGATGCTCAGATTTATCAAGTCGTATCCCAGTTCAGCCATAAGTTCACGGACTGGTTGTCAATCCGCGAAGGTGTGGCTCTCTTCAAGGCACAGGTGGATCGCGACCAAACTCGCACCCGGGATTTCGTCAGTTGGATCTTCGCTCCCAATAACCTCACCGGTACCCCGATTGACTGGTTAACAAGGGTGAATCGGCAGTTGAACGAAACGGACACGGAGTTTGCGTCCAACCAAGGCGATATCGTGCTGGACTATAAATTTGCTAAGACCACCAACCAAACACTGATTGGCTATGAATATACTATGCGAGACACCTTCGCCCGCCAGAGCTCCGCCTTCGGCCGCTTTGCTGTCCCCATGTTGGATCGAACCATTATCAGTAATCTCCAAGCAGGGGACATACTCCCGATGGCGGTAACTGCGTGGGATAAAAAGGAAAGCACCGAAACGGGAGCCTACATTCAACACACCATGAAGATGTGGAACGACCGCATTCTGCTTACCGGTGCCCGGCGATATGATGGAATTGAGACGGATATCGAAAATTATAGGACGAATACAAAAACCCAAGAACGGCCCGCCTCCACCGACGCTACTTACCGTTTCGGCGGATCCTTCCGACCATTTTCCTGGCTGACAGTCTACGCCATGCATGCGGAGCAGCTGGATCCGCAGACATTCGTATTTCGCTTCCCGAGGGGAAACAACGGCATCACCAGCAGGGATGTAAATCAAAAAATCTCAGCAGCGCGTGCGGTCGAACTGAACGAATTTGGAATTAAGTCCGAGCTGTATGCTGGCAAACTCACATTCAATGCGACCTACTATGACATTGGCGAAGCGAACAACATCCGAGGGGTTGATTTTCAGACAAATACCCAAGACAGAACAAGTCCAGTATACAATTGGTATGAAAACGTGGTGGACCCCACTAGCACAGCCAACGGAGTGGAGCTTGAGCTCATGGGCGCTCCCACGGAGCGGGTTTCATTTTACGCCTCCGCGGCGTTTGCGAAATCGGAGTTGAATGCGGCGCAAGCTGATGGGTCAATATTTCAACAAAAACGCCGCGGCCATTCGCCGACGAGGCTCTCATTCGCGGGCAATGTTCTCGTGGGGAAGAGCCATGGCTGGACCTGCTATGCGCAGACTGCCCTTGGCTACACTGACGTAGTCACGAGCAATCCCGGCACCCGGGGTATACTTCAAGCTAGCCTGAGATGGGATCTGGGCGTTAGGCTGTTACGTCGTGAGGATCGGATTGGGTGGGAGGTGCAGGCGCGGGTGCAAAATGTCCTCGACCAGATCATCACTACCGGCACGGCTGGCAGCGGCACGGGGCCCCGTCGCCTGACGCTTTACCTCAAGCGCAACCTCTAAAGACTGACTCCGACTTGCCCGCCCCATTGCGGCTATAACATTGTATGTCGCTCCGCGCATGGCTTTGTTGGCGCCATGGTGGGGGGCGGGGGTTAATCCGCTTAGCCCCGGTATGACTGGTCGGACCGCCCATTAATTCTAAATAATAAGCAATATACGAATCCGCCTGATGAGTTCCACTTAAATGGAAAACAGCGGAGGCTGAAGGAAAAACCGAAGCGGCGGCTCGGCGTGTCGCGGTAGTCTGTCGTGAAGTCACAAATCATATGAATACGAAAACTCCCAAGGTTGTGATAACCGACTGGACTTTTCCTGACCTCAGCGTCGAGGAGGCGTTGCTAAGGGAGGCGGGCGTCGAGGTTGTGGGGAGGCAATGCAAGAGTGAGGCGGAACTTATCCAACTGTGCGCCGATGCGGATGCGGTCATCACTCAGTTCGCCCGCGTGAACGCCAACGTCATCAACACCATGATGCGTGCCCGCGTCATCGTTCGTTACGGCATCGGGGTGGACAACGTGGATCTCGCCGCGGCGCGGCGACGCGGGATTCCGGTCTGCAACATCCCTGACTATTGCGTGGATGAGGTCGCCGATCACGCACTTGCGTTCGTCCTTGCGGCGACGCGGCAAGTCGTGCCGAACGCGCTCCATCTGCGCGAAGGGAACTGGGGCCTTGCAACACCGATCGGCGCGATGCAGACGCTCAGGCATCTGACCGTGGGCGTCATCGGTTTTGGCCGCATCGGACGCGAAGTCGTGCAGCGGTTGTTGGCGTTCAAGGCACGCGCGCTGGTGTTCGACCCGGTTGTCGCGGCGGCGGAAATCACAAAGGTCGGCGCGGTGGCCGCGAACTCACTCGATGAGTTGCTGGCGCAATGCGACATCGTCACGCCGCATTGCCCGTCCACTCCGGGAACCAAAGGCATGTTCAACGCCGCCGCCTTCGGGAAGATGAAGCCGGGCGCGATTTTCATCAACGTTGGCCGGGGCGATCTAGCCGACAGCGCCGCGCTCGTGGCCGCCCTGCAAAGCGGCAGGCTCAGCGCGGCTGCGCTCGACGTGTTCGATCCCGAGCCGATTCCCGCCGACCACCCGATCCGGAAAATGCCGAACGTCATCCTCACCCCACATATCGCCTCTGTCAGCGTGCCGGCGGTGAAGAAACTGCGCGAGACCGCCGCGAGCCTCGCGCTTAAGGCCGTGCGCGGGGACGCACTGCCGAACGTTGTCAACGACATGGCTCCAGAGAAATGAATCCTGTGGCTTCCCCCATCATGGCCCGCCGTGTTTCGTTCGACGAGTTGAACCGTTTCGCGGTTTCCGCGTTCACTCGCGTCGGCGTGTCCGAGGCCGACGCGATCACTGCGGCCGACGTGCTCGTTACCACGGATGCGTGGGGCGTGTTCACGCACGGCACGAAGTGTCTGGCCGGTTATCTGCGCCGCGTAAAGGCCGGCGGACTTCGACCGCGCGGCGTTCCTCGCGTCGTGGCCGAAGGTGGTGCATGGGCGACGGTGGATGGCGATTCGGCGCTCGGCTTGGTGACCTCGGTGTTCGCCATGCAGACCGCAATTGCGAAGGCGAAACAGCAGGGCATCGCTTATGTCGGCGTGCGCAATAGCTGCCATTTCGGTGGTGCGGGTTACTACACGTGGCTTGCCGCGCGCGAAGGTCTCATTGGTCTCTCGATGGCCAACGACATCCCGTCCGTCGCCGCGCCGGGGTCTCGCGGGGCCATCATTGGCAGCAATCCGATTTCCTACGCCGTGCCTGCGGGCCGTCACCGTCCGGTGCTGCTCGACATGTCCACGGCCACCGTCGCGGGCGGCAAGGTTTATGCGGCGCGCATGAGAGGCGAACCCATCCCTGACAACTGGCTGGTCGGAGCGGATGGCAAGCCAACGACTGATCCAAGCGGGTATCCACAGGTCGGCGCGCTTCAGCCCGCTGCCGGCCACAAGGGCTACGGTATCGCACTGCTCATTGAGACGCTCTCGGGCATTTTGAGCGGCGCGGCCTTCACGTGGCGCGTCGGAAACTGGATGTGGGACGACGGCACGCAGCCGACGAATCACGGCGCAGCATTCATCGCCATCGATACAAATGCCATCATGCCCGCCGCGGAGTTCGCGCGGCGCATGGAGGCGCTGGTGGATGAAATCCACGCGGCCCCGCTTGCTGATGGGGCCGAGCGTTTGCGCCTGCCGGGCGAAATTGAATGGGACCGCCACGACCGCGCCATGAAGCAGGGCATCCTCTTGCCTCCTGATGTGGTTGGGATGCTGGCCGATGTTGCTGCGGAATTCGGAATGATGCTCCCGCTTCAAGTTGAAACGCCATCCACATGGTCACAGCCAACACAAGAGCCCCCATCTACCGACCTGACAAAACACCCATGAGCAACACCACGCCAACGAACATCGTGAAACCAAATCAACGAAAGCCACTCTTCCGCGGCGTGTGCGCCTCATCGGTGACACCGTTCAAGGCGGATGGAGGGCTCGAACTGGAGCGTCTGAAGCCGCACATTGACTGGTTGATCTCGGAAGGCGTGGACGCCATCTCTCCACTTGGCAGCTCGGGGGAGTTTGCAGGCATGGAGATGGATGACCGCAAGCGTGTCCTGGAGGTGGCTATCGAGCACTGCGGGGGCCGTGTTCCAGTTGTCGCGGGAACACACCATGTCTCGACCCGGCTGACGGTGGAGTTGTCCAGGCACGCGGAGCGCGCCGGCGCGGACGCGTTGTTGGTCGTGCCGCCGTATTACATGGCGCCCACGCCGACCCAGGTGATGGAGCATTATCGGCGAATTGCCGCAGCGGTTTCCGTTCCGGTCATCCTTTACCACAACATCCCGCTGACTTGTGTGGACTTCAAAACGGCGCATCTGGTGCAGTTGTTCGAGGAAGGTGTCATCGGGGGTGTGAAAATGTCCAACGCTGAACCGGACCGTATCTGTGAGCTGTTGCAGGCCACCGGCGGCAGGCTGTTCGTTTACGCGGGCATTGACTCAGTGGCGTTCGAAGGGCTCTGCCACGGGGCGCACGGATGGATTTCCGGCATCCCGAGCATGGTGCCGGGCGCGGCCCGGAGATTGTATGAGGCCATTGCCGTGCGTGGCGACCTGGCTGCTGCTCGTGAGATATGGGCAAAGCTCGCACCGCTGATGCGGCTCCAGTTCAGCGCCTATCATGCCCGCGGAGATGGCGCGCACTGGTTCAGCGTGATGAAGGCGGGCCTGAACATGATCGGTCCGGCTGTCGGTAATCCCGCGCCGCCCGTGCTGCCGTTGCCTCGCGAATACGATGAACCGCTTGCGCAGATACTCCGCGACCTTGGCTACAAGGTGGAATCCGCAAACTAGGACTACGATGAAACTTATTCGTTATCAGAACCCGCAGAGCTCCATCCGCTACGCCGCCCCGGTCGGGAGCGTAGCGCCGGTCGCGACGTTCGTGCGCGGCAGCTTGCTCGATCAGGAGCAGTTCGATTCGCTGTTTGTCCGCCATATGCCGGGCGTCGTGATTCATCTGGCGTCGCTGCTGTCGGGGAGTCGCGGGCAGGACCGCGCGCGCGGCTGGCAGGTGAACCTGGCGACGATTTCACGAAGCCCCATCACCGCGCAAACCAGCGCCAATCGACAGGAGTCATGACGAAAACGACGAAATTTGAACGCCCTGCGCCCATCGGCGATCCGGGCAAGGAACAACGGCTTCAGCTCTATCGGCAAATGCTGCTCATCCGGCTTTGTGAAGAGCGCCTCGCGCGATCGCATCAGCGCGGACTCATCCACGGCGCATGCCACACCTACGTCGGACAGGAAGCCATCGCGACCGGCGTGTGCGCGCATCTGCGGAACGATGACGCCATTTTCAGCACGCACCGCGGCCACGGTCACGCGCTCGCGAAAGGTCTCGAGCCGCGCCGGCTTTTTGCGGAACTCTACGGTCGCGAGACCGGCTGCTCGCGCGGTCGCGGCGGCAGCATGCACCTGTTTGCGCCTGAGGTCGGACTACTCGGCACCAGCGGCATTGTCGGCCCGTGCATCCTGCAGGCAGCCGGCGCGGGCTACAGCTTTAGACTGTTGAAAACCGACCAGGTGGCCGTCGCGTTCTTCGGCGATGGAGCGGTGAACAACGGGGCGTTTCACGAAGGTCTCAATATGGCGGGCATTTGGAAGCTGCCGGTCCTGTTTGTCTGCGAGAACAATCAATACGCGACCGAAGTCCCGTTCGACTATGCCGCTGGGAATCCCAGTGTGGCGGCCCGCGGTGCGGCTTACGGGCTGCCCGCCGTGGAGGTGGATGGCAACGATGTGATCGCGGTCGAAGCGGCAGCGCGCGAAGCCGTGTGGCGCGCGCGTTCCGGCGGCGGCCCGACCTTAATGGAGTGCAAAACCTATCGCACCCGCGCGCACGCCGAGGGCATGGGCGATTTTGGCTATCGCACGCGCGAAGAAGTCGAACGCTGGCGATTGCAATGCCCGATCGCGCGGTTCAAACAGCACCTGCTGGGAGAAAAGCTGGTCGGCGTGGAGGAACTCGAGGCAATCGGCCGCGAACTGACTGCGCTTACCGAGGAGTCGCACACGTTCGCCGAGGGCAGCGCATATCCGCCCCTGGGATCCGAGACGCAGCACGTCTTTGCCGCCGCCGCGCCAACGCCCGCGCGGCGGGATGCGCCGGGCGATTCGGCCGCATCGCGCGAGCTGACATACATGAAAGCCACGCTCGAAGCCCTGACCGAAGAGATGGCCAGAAACCCGAGGATCTTCGTGCTCGGCGAAGGCATCGGCCAGCGCGGCGGCAACTTCGCCACCACCAGCGGCCTCTTCGATCTTCACGGTCCGGAACGGCTGCGCGACACGCCAATCTGCGAGCGCGGCTTCGTGGGACTGGCTGGTGGCGCGGCGATGAGCGGCACGCGTCCCGTTGTGGACTTCATGTTCGCGGACTTTGCGCTGGATGCTGCGGGCGAGATCATCAACCAGATCGCCAAGATGCGGTACATGAGCAGCGGACGGCTGAAGATGCCCGTGCTGTTGCGCGGCTGCATCGGCATCGGCCATTCGGCGGCGACGCATCACTCCGGCAGTTACTACGCGATGTATGCGAGCTTCCCCGGCTTGCGTGTGGTCGTGCCTTCGACGCCGCGCGATGCCAAGGGCCTGTTAAAAACCGCGCTCACCTGCGATGACCCGGTGCTCTTTCTTGAACATCGCGAGCTGATGGCCACGAAAGGCCCCGTGCCCGAGGAGGAATACTTCATTGATTTCGGCCAGGCGACCATCGTGCGCAAAGGAACTGATGTGACCGTGGTCGCGCTCGCGCTCATGGTTCACAAAACCCTCCAGGCGTGCGAGGCGCTCGCAAAGGAAGGCATTTCCGTTGAGCTGATCGACCCGCGCACCATCGCGCCGCTCGACGTGGAGACGATTCTCAAGTCGGTCGCCAGGACGGGCCGCTTGCTTATCGTAGACGAGTCGTTCGGCCCTTGCGGCATCGGTGCGGAGATCGCCGCGCAGATCGCCGACCGGGGATTCGACGAACTGGACGCCCCCATCCGCCGGCTCAACGGCGCCTATACGCCCACCCCTTACAGCCCGCCGCTCGAAGCAGCGGTCGTCCCCAACGTCGAGACCATTGCGCAAGCCATCCGCGCGTTGTACGCGGAATAATCGACGAGGAGCACGATATGCCTATCGATATCACATTGCCGAGGCAGGGCTGGTCCATGGGGGAAGGCACTTTTCTCGGCTGGCTGAAAAAAGAAGGCGATGCCGTCAAGGCAGGCGATCCTCTCTTCTCGGTGGAGAGCGAGAAGGCCGCGTTCGATGTGGATTCCACCGATGCGGGCATCTTGAGCATCCCGACCAACGCGCTCAAGCCGGGCGATGTCGTAAAAGTCGGTTGCCTGCTGGGATACTTGCTGACGGAAGGAGAAGCGGCGCCCGGGACCGCGATGCCTGCCTCACCTGCGCCGGTCGCCATTCCTGAGGCATCGCCGCGCGCTGAGACGCCGCCTCCGGCCAGCGCCATTCGCCCGTCGCCGGGGGTAGATCGATTTGCCGCCAGTCCCCGCGCCCGACGCGCCGCCAAAGAACTCCGCGTCGATCTGTCGGAACTCCAGCCTACTGGCCAAGGTGGCCGCATTCGCGAGCGTGATGTGCGTGCCGTCTCCCCACCACCGGCCACCGTGGCCTCAGCGGCTCCGGCGGCGCCCGGGCGGGAAGTGCCCGTCACCGCCCAGCGCCGGACGATTGCCGAGCGAATGATGAGCAGCCTGAAAAACACCGCGCCCGTCACGCTCACCTGCCGGTGCGATGCGACCAACCTGGTGGCGTTGCGCAGCGAATACAAACTCGCCGCTGGCAACCCCATCGTGCCCTCCTTCACCGACATCATTGCCAAGCTGGCCGCCATCGCGCTGGGAAGCCATCCCATGCTCGCCGGACGCTGGGAAGGTGAGCGCATCCTGCTGCCGGATGCGATTCACATCGGCATTGCGGTGGACACCGGGCACGGTCTGCTCGTGCCCGTGGTCCGCAATGTGTCGGAACTGAGTTTGCTGGAAGTTTCCCGTCGTTCGCGTGACCTCATCGAGGCCGCCCGCAGCCGCCGCCTCAAGTCTGACGACATGCAAGGTGGCTGTTTCACCCTGAGCAACCTCGGCGGCTTTGGCATCGAGGCTTTCACGCCGATCATCAACTACCCGGAGACCGCCGTCCTGGGACTCGGTGCGATTCTCCGCGCGCCCGCAGTCCTTGAGGACGGCCAGCTTGGCATCCGTGAGCAGATCACGCTGAGCCTTACCTTCGACCATCGCGTCGTGGACGGTGCTCCTGCCGCCCGCTTTCTCCAAGCGTTGCGGCAGGGAATCGAAAAGCCGGCAGGGTGGTTGTCCCGCGAAACCGAAGGCATTGCACATGACCATCGGAAGTAAACTCCTGGGGAAACGTGTGCTCGTCACCGGCTCCGGCACGGGCATCGGGCGTGAGATCGCGCTGGAGTTCGCGCGCCAGGGAGCGGATGTCGTGGTACATTACGCCCACGAGGACAAAGGCGCGCGCCTAGCCGTGGAAGAGATTCGCGCGATGGGACGGCGCTGCGAGGCATTCCGGGCAGATTTCAATCGCGTGGAGGAGGCTGTACAGCTCGGTGGCCAGGCGGTGGAGTTTCTTGGCGGCATTGACTGCTTGGTGAACAACTCGGGCATAAGCTTCAACCAGCCCTTTCTCGAGGTGACGCCGGAGCAGTTCGACTGCCTGTATCACGTCAACGTCCGCGCACAGTATTTCCTCACCCAGCGCATCGCCCGGGACATGCTGACGCATGGTGGCGGCGCAGTCTGCAACATCGCCTCCATCCACGGCCTTTCTGGCGCGCCAGAACATTCCGTCTATGCTGCCACCAAGGGCGCGATTATCGCCGGTACGCGATCGTTGGCGGTGGAACTCGCCCACAAGGGAATCCGCGTTAATGCCATCGCCCCGGGTTGGGTGACGGTGGAAAATTATTTCAAGGCCATTCCCGGATTCGACGAGGGGGAGGCGCGCAAGACCGCCGCGGAAAAAATTCCACTGGGCCGGTCGGGTGAAAAAAACGAAATCGCACAGCTCGCAATGTTTCTATGTTCCGAGGATGCGGCATTCATTATCGGGCAAACCATCGTCGCCGATGGCGGAACGACGGCGTTGATGTCGCTCATTTCCGATTTCAGGAATCCTTCGAACGCGAAATTTGGGAGCGGCTACGTGCCGGGGGTCTAATTCACGCCGAATGAAATTTCTCCGCAAACTATGGGCAATCCCCGAGGCAGGCATCTTCGTGCCCCTGCTGGTATTCACGCTGGTCTTCTTTTGCCTCAACCAAAGCTTTCTCGAGCCCAACAGTGTCGCCGCCATGCTCAGGGCGATGACGTTCGTCGGCATCATTGCCGTGGGACAAACGTGGCTGATGATCGCCGGTGGGATCGATCTTTCGGTCGGATCGGTGGCCGGACTTTGCGCCATTGTTTCGTCTTGGTTGATGAAAACGCAAGGGTTGCCGGTGGAAGCGGGACTGCTGGCCGGATTGGCGGTGGGGTTCATGGCAGGTTTGGTCAACGGGCTGATTGTCGTGCGCTTTGGGATTCCGGCGTTCATCGCGACGCTGGGCATGCTTTACGTGGCGCGGGGCCTGAACTACCTGCTCTGCCAGGGCTATCCCATCTATCCCATTCCGGATCCATTGAAGGACCTGGGCCGGGCCGAACCTCTTGGCCTGTCATGGGCATTTGTGGCTTTTGTTCTGCTCGCCGGGATTGGCGACTTTGCCCTCCGACGAACGGTGTATGGCCGGATGGTCTACGCCACCGGCGGAAACGTGGAAGTTGCCCGCATCGCCGGAATCAATACCGCATGGGTTCAAATCGGCTGTTACATGTTGACTGGAGCGATGGCGGCCGTGGCGGGCATGTTGTTGATGTCCCAGTTGAATGTCGGCCAGCCGGAGATTGGCGTGGGCTGGGAACTCGATGTCATCGCGAGCGTCGTAATCGGTGGCGTCAGTCTGTTCGGTGGAGTCGGCACCGTCGTCGGAACTTTTCTGGGACTGCTGATCATGCAAGTGGTCCGCAGCGGTCTCGTGGTAACCGGGGTGAACACGCATTGGCAAACGGTTGCCGTGGGAGTGATCATGGTCACTGCCGTCGGCGTGGATCTGTTACGGCGTCGCACAAAGATCTCGTGAAGCAAAAACACATGAAGACAAAGAACACTCTCGGCATCCTCCTTTCTTGTGTCTGTGCCGTCGCGATGGTTGGCGGCTGTGGCAAACGATCCCCCGGCAACAACGCGCCAGGCGAAAAAGCCAAAAAGTTTTACTGGGTGCAGCCGTTGAAAGGCCATCCCGTGCATCAGATGACTCAAATCGCCTTCACCGAAGGCTGCAAAAAGCTTGGCTACCAAGCCGAAATCATCGGAGCGGACAACAACGATCTAAGCGCGACCATTGCCTTGGCGGAACAAGCGGTGGCGAAAGGCGACGCGGCCGGCATGGCCGTCTGGACGGGAAATCCTTCGTGGTATTCCTTCATCGAAAAAGCGAACAAGACGGGTCTTCCGATCGTCCTCCCCCACTTCCCGGTCGCAGAAGGTTCGATCCCGGGCGCGGCAGGGGTGATCAGTTGCGACCCGGCCGAATACGCCCGGGAAGCTGCGCGTGCGATCGGCAAGGCGATCGACGGAAAAGGCGCCGTCGCCGTCACTCAGGGCGGGTTCAATTCGACCGAGAACCTGGTGGCAGAAGTTTTTGCCAGGACGCTTAAGGAGCTTTATTCCGCGGTGAAGGTGCTTCCTCCCCAGGAAGAAGGCTTCGACGCACCCAAGGCGATTTCGCGCGCCGTATCCATTCTCCAGGCGAATCCCGATATTGTCGCCGCTCTATCGACGACCGGCAACGGAGCAATCACCTGGGCAGGGGCGCAGCGCGAGTCCCGACGCAAGGTCGTCGCGGTGGCCATGGACTACACGCGAGTGAACCTGGACTTGGTCAGGGACGGTTCCGTTTACGCCGTGATTGGGCAGCCATTGTGGGACGAGTCGTACGGCGCGGCGGAACTACTCGACCGGTTGGTCCGCGGGGAGAAGATCCCTTGGTGGACGAAGCTGCCCGCGCCGTTCATTACCAAGGAAAACCTCGGCCCTTACATGGAATTGCTCGATAAGTTCGAGGCCGCCATCAAACGCTGAGCTTCGCACCGTCGCTGCTATGCTGAATCCGGACCACAGTCTAAACCCGGCCTTCGCATTGGAGATGCGCGGCATCTCCAAGAGCTTTGCGGGCGTGCGCGCCTTGTCCGATGTCACCGTCCGCGTTCAGCAAAATCATATCCATGCCTTGATTGGCGAAAACGGCGCGGGCAAGTCTACGCTGATGAAGATCCTGGACGGCGTGTATCCCGCTGGGACTTTCGAGGGGCAGATATTTCTCCGCGACCGCCCCGTCAGATTGGGTTCTCCCTTCGATGCGCGCCAACAAGGCATCGGTTACGTGCCACAGGAGATCGGCGTCATCGAAGGCCTGACCATAGCCGAAAACATTTTTGTCGGGCGGTGGAATGAGGAAGGCGGCGTCATCGTCGATTTCCAGAGATTGTTCACGCGGGCGGCGGAGTTGCTGGACACGATGAAGATTCAGCTAGACCCGCGCGTTCAGGTCGTGACGCTCAACGCCAGCCAGCGCCAGCTCGTGATGATCGCCCGCGCGCTGGCCGCACGGCCTTCGGTGTTGATTCTCGATGAGGCGACAGCGTGTCTCACGCTTGACGAGACCCGGAATCTCTTCCGCGTTGTCCGGCGCCTGCGGGGCCAGGCGCTCACCACAATCTTCATCACGCACAAGATGAGCGAGCTCTTCGAGATCGCGGATTCCGCCACGATCTTGCGCGATGGGACAGTCGCAGCGGAGTTCGAGCGCGCGCAATTTGACGAGCACGAGATCGTGGCGGCGATGGTGGGTCGCACGATCGAGAATTATTATCCGGTCCGCGAGTCCGCCGTGAGTGACAGGGAAGTTTTCCGCGTCGAGGAACTTACCGTTCCGCACCCGCATTTGGCGCACCGCAACGTGGTGGACGGAGTCAGTTTCTCATTGCGGCGCGGGGAAATTCTCGGAATCGGCGGGTTGGTCGGCTCGGGCCGCAGCGAAACGGTCAACGCGCTTTACGGCCGGCTGCCGCACCGCGGCAGGATTTTTGTGGAAGGACGCGAGACTCTCGTGCGCAATCCGCGCGAGGCGAAGGCCCATGGACTTGGACTGCTGACGGAAGATCGGAAACTGGACGGCCTGCTTTTCAATTTCGCCATTCGCGAGAATGTGACGTTGCACGACTTGCCGCAGGTTTCCCGGCTTCGGGTTCTTGACCGTGCCCATGAAACCGCATGTGCCGCGCATTATTTGCAGCAGCTTTCCATCCGCGCGCCTTCAGTGCAAACGCCGGTGGCAAATCTGAGCGGCGGAAATCAGCAAAAAGTCGTCCTCGCCAAGGTGCTGTTTCCCAAGCCCCGCGTCCTTTTCCTCGATGAGCCAACCAAGGGAGTGGACGTTGGCGCTAAAAACGAGATCTACAAATTGATGATGGGCCTCGCCGGGCAGGGAATCGCCCTGGTGGTGATTTCTTCCGAGCTCCCCGAATTGCTGGCTCTTGCTGACCGGATCGTCGTTCTGGCGCGCGGCCGGATCGTGGACGAGTTCAACAAGCAGGAGGCCAGCGAACAGCGCTTCATGCTCGCCGCGACCGGGGGAGCGAACTCGCACCTCTCCAATTGATGCAAAAGTTGCGCGAAAATCTTTGCCGGGCGGGGAAGCCGGTCCGGGTGCTGCGATTGCCGGACGGCACCCGCGTGCTTGTGCTGCCGCACGGCGGGCGTGTCCTCGGACTTTACGCACCACGGCGCGCCGGGAACTTTTACTGGACTCATCCGGCGCTGAACTCGGCTGCGGATGCCCGTTCGTTTTATGCCAGCGATGCGTGGCACAACTCCGGCGGCGACCGCACCTGGCTCGCTCCCGAGGTGGACGTGTTTCTTCCCGCTTTCCCCAAGCTCGACCGCTATGAGCAACCCCGCGCGTTGGATCCCGGCCACTATCGCGCGATCGAGGGCGAGTCTGGGTTCAAACTTGAAAACCGCCTCACGGTGCGGCTGTCGCGCTCGAAAAAAGATGTCGCGTTGAAGATCACCAAGCGGTTCGGGCCGGCCCCAAATCCCTTGCGGCGCGAGCGCGGGGTGGATCTGCGCGGCGTCGAATATGCGGGTTACACGCAGCGGTCCTCGCTGGAACTCACGGGGGCGAGCCGCACCACCAAGGCACAAATCGGGCTGTGGAATCTCATCCAGATGCCGCCGGGCGGCGATCTCCTGATGCCGACTTTCTCGCGCAACGAACCGCGCCATATTTTCAGCACCGTGGGCGTCATTCCCGATGACGACCTCGTCGTGACCGAACATCTTGTCCGCTACCGCATGCGCCAGAGGGGCGAGCACAAGATCAGCCTCCGCGCCGCGCCCATGACCGGTCGCGCGGGCTACCTGTACTGCTCGGGGAGCCAGTGGTCGCTCGTTGTGCGCAATTTCATGGTCAATCCATCGGGTGAATATGTGGACGTGCCGTGGACCGAATCCGGCTGGCTGGGCTTCGCCGTGCAGGCTTGCAACGTCAACAGCGCCCTCGGCGCGTTCAGCGAATTCGAATATCACACCCCCGCCATCGGCCATCGCACCGGCTCCGTGCGTTGCGATGACACCGCGCAGGTCTGGGCTTTTCGCGGCTCCAGGGCGCGCATCGTCAAGATCGCCCGATTGCTTGTCGCGGGACGCGATTCGGCCCTTTAGCTCAAAACACCGCTGCCCCGACATACTCCGATGAAAGTCAATCTCCACGGCCAAGTCGCCCTCGTCACCGGAGCCGCCGGCGGCATCGGCCAGTCCATCGCCAGCACGCTCGCCGCCAATGGAGCGCGCGTCGTTTATGCCGACGTCAACATCGACGCGGCATGCCAATGCGCGGCGGCAACACCCGGAGCGATTGCCCTGCGCATGGATGTCACCGACGAGGCGGAGGTCGAGGCCGTCATGGCCGAGACGCTGAAACGCTGCGGACGGCTCGACATCCTGGTGAACAACGCCGGCATCAACACCACGGCGCACCGCGTGAACATCGATCGGTTCCCCGCCGAGGAATGGGACCGCATTTTACGGGTGGATCTGACCGGTCTGTTCCTGGTCAGCAAGGCCGGGGCGAAACTCATGCTGCCGCGTAAATCAGGTCGCATCGTCAATATAGCATCCGTGCTCGGCATTGTGCCGGCGCGGTTGCAGTGCGCGTACGTCGCCGCCAAAGCGGGCGTGGTGAATCTTACCAAGGCGATGGCCCTGGAACTCGGCCCGCAAGGAGTACTGGTGAACTGCATCGCGCCCGGTTCCATTTTGACCGAGGGCACGAAGAAGCTGTTCTACGATGCCGATGGAATGTTCAGCGAGCGCGTGCAGTCCATGCTCGCGCACATTCCGCTGGGCCGCCCCGGCACCTGCGATGAGATCGCGCACGCCACGCTGTTCCTGGCCGCGCCGGAGAGTTCCTACATCAATGGTGCCGTGTTGCCGGTGGATGGCGGCTGGCTGGCAGGATACATCCGCGAGTTTTGAAATGACGCCCATGAGCATGCTCACCCTTCAGCAAGCGCGCGCACACGTGACACCACGCGGCCAGGTGACCTTGTGGTGGCTGGGTCAGTCCGGCTTCATCATCAAGAGCCCCGGCGGCATCGTCCTCGCGCTCGACCCGTACCTGAGCAACTCGTGCAAAGCGATCGGCGATGAACATGGGTTTGACATGAACCGCCTCGTGCCGCCGCCGCTCGCACCGCATGAACTGGCGGACGTGGACGCCTATGTGATGACGCACAGTCATCATGACCATTGCGATCCGGAGACGCTCGCGGCCTCACGCGCGGCCGGTGGTCGCGGGCCGTATGTCGCGCCGGCGGAGACCATCGAGAAGCTCAAGAGCCTCGGTGTTCCTGACCATGAACTGCGCATGGTCTGGCCCAATCGCGTGATTGAGTTTGGCGATGTCAGCTTGCGCGCGACGTTTGCCATTCCGCTGGGGGGCGATGATTTGACGCACGTGGGCTATCTGGTTTCCGTCAAGGAAGGCCCGAAAGTTTATTTCACCGGTGACACGGCGTACCACGAGGTGTTGGCGGCGGCGGTCGGCCCGCACAAACCGGACGTGCTGGTTACCGTCATCAATGGAGCCTTTCGAAACCTCAGCCCAGCTGAGGCCGCGCGCCTGGCTCGGGAACTGGGCGTTCGGCAGGTGATTCCCACTCACCACGACTTGTTTCCCGACAATTCTCTGCCGTCGAATCTGCTGCGCACAAATCTCAAGTTTCTGGGTATCGGCGAGACCTTTTGCCCGCTCCGGCACGGCGAAAAACATCAGATCAAGAGTCTTAATCATTAATGCGAATGCGGCGATGGCCAAGATATTTCAATTTCAAGATGTGCCGACTCAGAACCCAACCAACCGTATGATGAAAAAAATTCCTCTTCTCTTCGGATTATTATTGTTCTTCGCGGCGCAACCGGCGCTGGCCGCCCCGGTGACGCCGGCGGAAATGGCCGCGGCCCGCCAATGGGTCGCTGCCAGGTTCGCAGCAGGCGCCTCGCACACGGCTGTCACGCCGGAGCTGCCCTTTTCCTTCACCTACGGAGGCGAAGGATCCGCCGACCTGCTCAAATCCTGGCCACTCGTGCGCAGCCAGCGCGACCTCGACGCCAACCGGACCGAGACCACGCTCACCTACACCGACCCGAAATC
>CAMBVX010000052.1 GCA_945871085.1 Opitutus sp. GAS368
AGATGATCGTGGCGCAGGGTGGCGAGGCGCGGGTGGTCGATGACGTGGGGCGGTTGCCGCAAGCGAGATTGAGGGTCGCGGTGTTGGCGAGTCGCGCCGGATTTGTGACGGAAGTCGATGCGATGGGCGTAGCGCTTGCGGCCCTACGATTAGGGGCGGGGCGGGCGAAGGCGGCGGATGCCGTCGATCACGCGGTGGGCGTGAGCGGGCTCGTGAAGGTGGGCGAGCGAGTGGAGGCGGGCGCGACGCTGGGCGTGATTCACGCGAACGACGAGGGGGCGTTGGCGGAGGCGAAGGGGATGCTGGCAAAGGCAGTCAGCGTGAGCGACACGCAGACCGAGGCACCGCAGCTGATTGAGGAGATCGTCGGCGAGGGGGCGGGCTGAAGCCGCGGCCTACGCTTCCATTTCCGTCAGCTTGGTGACGGCGTTTTCCCAAGCGGCGGTCGCGGTCGCGATCTGGTCGACGACGGTGCTCAACTCGCGGTTGAGGTGGTGAAACTTTCCTTTGTCCGCGTAGGAGGCGGGATCCTCAAGAGAGGCGGTGATGTCGGACTGTTTGGCCTCCAACTCTGAAACTTTTTTCTCCAACTGGCCGACTTCCTCGCGGAATTTTCGGATTTCGTTCGGAGTGGGTTTTTTCGCGGCGGCCGCGGTGGTCGGCCGCGACGGGGGCGTCGCGGCTCCAGCGGCAGCTTGCTTCGGACGGGCGTCGGTGAAGCCCGCGGTGAGGGCGAAGCGGGCGTCAGTGAGTTTGGATTTATCTAGGTAGTAGTCGTAATCGCCGGCGTAGGGGGTGAGGCGGCCGCTGTGGACGTGGAGGACGGTTTGCGCGAGGGCGCGGATAAAATGCACGTCGTGGCTGATGAAGATGAGGGTGCCTTCGTAGTTTTTCAGGGCATGCACCAACGCGTCGATCGACTGGATATCCAAGTGCGTCGTCGGCTCATCCATGAGGAGGAAGTTCGGCGGCTTGACGAGAATACGGGCGAGGGCGAGGCGGGATTTTTCACCACCGGAGAGGACCGCGATGGGTTTGTGGACATCGTCTTTGCGGAACAGAAAGGCGCCGAGGATGGCGCGGGCCTGTTGCTCGGTGAGCTGGTTTTCAACGGTGCGCAGCGACATGACGTTTTCGAAAACGCTCATGCTGGTATCGAGGTTGTCGAGACGGTTTTGGGCGAAGTAGCCGGCCACGACGTTGGTGCCGAGCTCGCGGGTGCCGCCCTGCGTGGGGATGACGTCGGCGAGAATCTTGAGGAGCGTCGATTTGCCGGCGCCGTTGGGGCCGACGAGCACGATGCGCTGGCCGCGTTCGCAGGTGAAGTTGAGATCCTTGTACACGACGTGGTCGCCGTAGGCTTGTTTGACGTGCTCGAGGGTGATGACCTTGAGGCCGGAGCGCGGCGGCTGGGGGAACTTGAAGTTCATCTTCCGCAGCTCTTCGGTCGGTTCTTCGACGGCAGCTTCTTTTAGGCGCTCGATTTGTTTTTCCTTAGATTTTGCGCGGGAGGCCATCGAGGCCTTGGCGCCGAAGCGATCGACGAAGACTTGGAGGTGGGCGATCTCGCGCTGCTGGGTCTTGAAGGCGGCGGCCTGCTGGGATTTGCGGGCCTCTTTTTCGGTGAGGAAATTATCGTAGTTGCCGTGGTAATAGTGGAGTGAGCCGGAGCGGAGCTCGAGCATGCCGGTGCACAGGGCGTTGAGGAAGGCGCGGTCGTGCGAGATGACGACGAGGCCGCCGGGGTAGCGGATCAGGTAGTCTTGAAACCAGAGGAGCGCTTCGAGATCGAGATGGTTGGTCGGCTCGTCGAGGAGGAGCAGGGCGGGTTCGGCGACGAGGAGGCGGGCGAGGTGGGCGCGCATGACCCAGCCGCCGGAAAACGTTTTTGCGAGCTTGAGGGCGTCGCCCTCTTTGAAGCCGAGGCCGGCGAGAATTTTTTTCGCGCGGGGTTCGAGCGTGTAGTCGATATCGTAGTCGTCCTCGTCGGGCTCGAGTTTTTTGCCGCTGGTGGCGATGTGGAGAATGGTTTCGTCGCCGGCGGGGGCGCTCTCTTGGGGGAGGTAGCCGAAGTCGGCGCCGCGTTCCCACTCGATGGTGCCGGTGTCGGGTTTTTCCTCGCCGAGGATGAGGCCGAACAGCGTGGATTTACCCGCGCCGTTCGGGCCGATCAGCCCGAGGCGATCGGTGCGGGCAATGAACAGGGAGACCTCCGAGAAGAGTTCTCGGGTGCCATAGGACTTGGAAACATCGGCGATGGTAAGCATCGGAACCCGATAATAAACACCAAGCCGGGGCGTGGCGTCAATGGTGCGCTTGCAGCGGTGGAAAATGAGGGGGCAGTCTCAAAGTCGTTCCGACAATCTTTCCTCTTTTTCTTTATCTTTCTCGCTCGTCAGGGCTCCGGCTCGGAGAGGATTGTCGGCCGGAGAGAAAGATTAAGAGAAAGAGGAAAGAGAACGATTACTGGGCGCGCCACCGACTTTGACGCCGCCCTGGGGAAACGAGGGGGCTCCCTAGCACGGCGGCTGGGAAGCTGCCGGTCCGTGGCCGAAAATTAGCGGGCGAGGGTCAAAGCGATGCAACCCGCGACGGCGATGACGCTGCCCACGAGGGCGCGGCGGGTCGGGCGGTCGCCCTCGAGCCAGTAGGCGATGGGGATGGCGAACAGGGGAGTGGTGGCGGCGATGGGGAGCACGATGCCGCTGGGCGACGTGGCGAGGGCCCATTGGTAGCAACTCACCCCGGCGACCGGGCCGGCGAGACCGGCGGCTAAAATGAGCCAGAGACCGCGGGCAGAGGTGGGCGGGAACGAAGTGTCCGGTAGAACGTGACACTTTTCGGTGGGGGCGGCGAGGGAGGCGTCGGTGGCGGTGGGGCGGCGAAGGAGGTGGAGAATGAGGAACCACAACGCGGTGAAGATGAGGCCGGCGAAAATCCGGTGGTAGGCGGCGTTGATGCCGAAGGTGGCGTTGTGCGCGGCTTCGCCGGCGGCCTCGGCGACATTGACTCCCTTGCGGCTGACGAGAGCGCCGAAACCTTGACCGCACGCGGCGACGAGGCCGAAGAGGAAGCCGATGGGGCGCACGGTTACGCGGGGCGGGCTCGATTTGTTAGGCAGCAGGGCGACAACGACGCCGATCAGAATGACCAGGCCCCAGAGGATCTGCGTCGCGGTGAGGCGGGTGCCGAGCCAGAGCCACTCGCCGAGGGCGGCGAGGGGCGCGGCCAAGCATTGCGTCATCAAGACCGTGAGACGGGAGCCGAGCAGCGGGAGGGCGGCATACACGCCGAGGTCGCCGAGGCCCATGCCGATGACGCCGCTGAGAAAAAACCAGCCGACACTGGCGCTGCCGAAACCGTGGCCGAGGGTATGGGCGAAGAGGCCGAGGAAGGCGGCGGCGACGAGGAGGCGGCCGACGTTGGCGCGCATGGAGCCGTTGGCGCGCACGCTCTTGCTCGCGCAGGTGGCGTTGAGGGCGAAGAAAAAGGCGGCGAGAAACGAGGCGAGCATGGTGGGCGCCGCAGCGGCGCCAGTTGAAGACGGAAGAGGAGGTTTAAGTTTAAGGGAGGGGGCGGTAAGGACGAGAGCGCACGGATTCGCGGGGTGCGACGGTTTTTTGTCGCCCAGCGTCGCAGCGCGGCGCAATTCTGTGCACCTACATGAAAGCCAAGAAAGCCAGAGTAAAACCCGAAGCCGTCAACGCTGCGCTCGCCGCGAAAAAAGGGCCGATCTCGAAATTTATTGCCCATCACTACCGGCATTTTAATGCCGCGGCGCTCGTCGATACCGCGAAGGGTTACGAGGCGCACCTCGAAGCTGGGGGCAAAATGCTGGTCACGCTCGCAGGCGCGATGTCCACGGCGGAGCTCGGGATCTCGCTCGCCGAGATGATTCGGGAGGACAAGGTCCATGCGATCGTGTGCACGGGGGCGAATTTGGAGGAGGATATTTTCAATCTCGTCGCCCACGATTATTATGAGCGCGTGCCGCACTACCGGCACCTGACCGCGGAGGATGAAGTGGAGTTGGTGAAGCGGCACATGAATCGCGTGACGGACACGTGTATCCCGGAGATGGAAGCGATGCGCCGCATCGAGGCGGTGGTCGCGGACGAGTGGACGAAAGCGGACCAAGCGGGTGAGCGGTATTTCCCGCATGAGTTCATGTACAAGATTCTGCGCAGCGGAAAACTGCAGAAGAGCTACCAGATCGATCCGAAGAATTCGTGGATGCTGGCCGCGTGCGAGAAGGACCTGCCGATTATCGTCCCGGGCTGGGAGGATGCGACGTTGGGCAATATGTATGCGGGTCGCTGTGTGACGGGTGAAATCAAGCACGTCCACACGGTGCGCACGGGAATCGAATACATGACGTGGCTAGCGGAGTGGTATACGAAGACCGCGAAGAAGCTGAAGAACGGCGAGGGCTCGATCGGGTTTTTCCAAATTGGCGGCGGTATCGCGGGCGATTTTCCGATCTGTGTCGTGCCGATGTTGCACCAGGATCTTGGCCGCACGGGCGTGCCGCTCTGGGGTTATTTCGCGCAGATCAGCGACTCGACGACGAGTTATGGGAGCTATTCAGGCGCGGTGCCGAACGAGAAGATCACGTGGGGAAAACTCGCGGGCTCGACGCCAAAATTTATTGTCGAGAGCGACGCGACAATCGTGGCACCGTTGATTTTTAATTGGGTGCTGGGGAACTAGCAGACGACAGGCGGAGGCCATCCCTTTGCTGACCCCCAAGCCCCCAACCGTAGCAGCCGAAAATATCCGGCCGGGCGGGGCGGGTTGTGGGTGGAGTGGTCGCGACGCTGGCGTTGGTGGTGGCGGCGAAAGCGGGCGTGACGATGGCGACGCGGCACGAGAATATCTCGGCGGTGTGGCCGGCGACCGGCGTCGCAATTTGGATCCTGATCACATTTGGCCACCGGATGTGGCCGGTGATCGCGGCCGTGACCTGGCTGGTGGAAGTGGGTTGGGCTGAATTCCCGCCGGTGCCTGCCGCGTTGATTGCGGCCGGGGCCACGCTGGAAGCGCTCGCCGGCGCGTGGCTGTGGCGGGCCGTTCGCCAGTGGTGGCCGGGCGACCCGGGCGCTGCGGCCGGCTGCTGCGTGGCGGCGCTCGTGGCACCGTTGGCAAACGCGAGCATGGGTGCGGCCGTGGTGATTTCGCAGGGGGGCGTGGCGGTGTCTGTCCCGCAACTGTGGGTCACTTGGTGGATGGGCGATGCCTTCGGCGCGCTCGCGCTGTGGCCGGTTTTGCGGGCGGCACCCGAGTTGGGCCGGATGGTGCGGAACGCGATCGTGGTGGACGCGGCCAGGGCGGTGCTCCTACTGCTGGCGGACGCGGGGGTGAGCTGGCTGGCGTTTAGTTTCGTCGGCGGGGGCGCGTTTCTTTTTTCTGTTTTCCGGTGTTGCTGCTGGCGATGGGGTGGTTTGGGGCGGCGGGCGCGAGGTTCGGGGCGCTCCTCATCGCGGGGGCGGGCATCACCGCCGAGTTTGCGGGGCACGGGTTGTTTGGCGGCGGCACGGGCCACAGCAATCTGCTCCAACTGCAGGTGTTCTTGGCGTCGGTCGCGGTGGCCGCGCTGGTGCTGCCGTTGTTTCGGGTGCGCGGCAGCATGCTGGTGCCGGTCACGGTCCTCCTCGTGGGCTGGACCCTGAGCGGATGGCTCTTCGCGACGCTGGAGCGGGCTGCACGACGGCGGCAGCAGGAGGCGTTTAACCAACAGGTGGTCGAGGCCGAGGCGGTCATCCGACTGCGCATGACGAGGTAGCTGGATGCGCTGCTGGGCGGCGCGAGTTTTTTTGCGGGCGCGAAGTCGGTCGACTGCGAAGCTTGGCGGGCGTATGCCGGGTCGCTCCATTTGGCGTAGCGTTTTCCGGGGATCAATGGGCTGGGCGTCGTCTTTCCAGTCGGCGCAGACGAGGAGCCGACGTGGCTGGCGCGGATGCAGGCGGATGGGGCGCAGGAAATGAGCATCCGGCCGTTTCCGGGGACGGTGGGCACGCCGAACGACGCGAAGTATGTGATTACGTCCGTCGAGCCAGCCGCGGATGACCCGCCGCCTCGCGGGGGCGCGGGACATGCAGCGGCGGTCGGACCATTTGGTTTACGTGCCGCTCTACGGGAAGGGCGCGCCGGTGGAGACGGAGGCGGAGCGCCGCGCCGCGCATGTGGGGTGGGTCGATGCGCAGTTCTTCACGGACAATTTTCTCAATGGCGTGCTGGGCCCGATGGGTGAGCCGATGACGTTGTATTTTGTTGAGGACGGCGGGCTCAGCCGGGCCCACTTGCGTTATGCGTCGGGAGCGACCGGCGGCGCGGCGGCGGCCAATGCGGCCGCGGGTGTGGTCGCGGCGGGTGCGCTGCTGCGGTTCGAGCGCGTGACCGCGCTGGACATGGCGGGGCAGCGGTTCCAGCTGGGCTGGCAGTGAGGGCCGAAATACGTCGAAGGCCAGCCGACATCGTCGGCGTGGGGGGCGGTGAGTTTCTCGGTGGCGACGTTGTTGGCGGCGGGCCTGGTGCAGAGTTTGCAATCGTCCGGCTAGCGCGCGCGGAGGCTGGTGGAGGAGCGCACGGCGGAGTTGCGGGCGAGCGAGAGCCGTTTCCGGACCCTGATCGCGCACTCGCCTTTCTGTGTATCCACGAAATTGACCTCGGGGGGCGGCTGCTGTCGATGAACCGCGCCGGCCTGAAGATGATGGGCGTGCAGGAGGAGGGCGCGATTGGCGGATTGCGCGATCTGTCGGCAGTGGCGGACGAGGACAAGGAACGGATTGGCCGGCTGCGGCGGCTCGCGTCTGAGGGCCAGGCGATGAGGTGCACAGTTTCGGTGGCAATGCGTCGTCGTTCGACGGTAACCAGGCGAGGCGCGTTTCGCTGGAGCTGGAGCGGGTGGCGCGGGAGGAGGATTGGCCAGGGGTGGCGGTGCAGTGGGCGGAACTGCTGGGGGCGGCGCGCGAACGCTTACGGAACGAAATTACCCGGCTCAATTTGGCTCCCCTATAAAAGTCTTGGCGATTGAAGACCAACCTGTCGCAGCGAGGCAATTGATGGCGGTGTTGCGTTCGTTGGGTCACAAGGCTTAACACGCCAAGGACTCGAGCGAGGCGTGGGCCCGACTGACGAACGGCGGTTATCGCCTCGTCGTGAGCGACTGGCGGATGCCGGGGATCGATGGCCTGGGATTGTGCCGGATGATCCGGGAGCGCGGAGGGGGTTACGTGTATTTTATTTTGATCAGCTCTAACAAGGTAACCAAAGAGAACCGCCGATTGGCTGTGGAGGCCGGGGTTGATGATTTTCTATCCAAGCCGGTGGACGCCGATGAACTGGGGCTGCGGCTGCACGTGGCGGAGCGAATCTTGGGATTGTCCGAGGAGGTCAAGCAGCTGAGGTCGTTCTTGTCGATTTGCGGCTACTGAAAAAAATTCGGGCTGACAAAAAATACTGGCAGGAGGTGGAGACGATTTTCAATAAACACCAAGGCACGCAGTTCAGCCCCGGCATCTGCCCGGATTGTTTCGAGCGAGTAATGGCGCCCGAGCTCAGAAAACTGGGCGTGGGTCCGACTTTGCCCAAGGAAACTGAGCGGGAGGAGAGGCCTGGGATGCCTGTGGGCTTGCGCTGGCGCACTGGCCTGCGGTGATCGCTGGATGGCTAACGCGCTCAACTCGGAAAAATCGCCCTACCTGCTCCAACATGCGGAGAATCCGGTCGCATGGCTGCCGTGGGGCGAAGCGGCGTTTGCGCGGGCCCGGGCGGAGGAGAAGCCCATCTTTCTGAGCATTGGCTATTCGACGTGTCATTGGTGTCACGTGATGGCGCACGAGTCGTTTGAGAACGAGGAGGTGGCGGCGCTTTTGAACGAGCACTTCGTCGCGATCAAAGTGGACCGCGAGGAGCGGCCGGATGTGGACAAGGTTTACATGGCCTACGTGCAGGCGCTCACCGGTCGCGGCGGGTGGCCGCTGAGTGCGTGGCTCACGCCGGAGCTGAAGCCGTTCTTCGGTGGCACGTATTTTCCGCCGGAGGAACGCCACGGGCGGGCGGGGTTTCCGGCGATGCTGCGGGCCATCGCGGCGGGCTGGAAAAACGAACGGAACAAGCTCGTCGCCGAGAGCGAGCGCGTGCTCGGCACGCTGCGGGATTACCATGCGGACCAGAGGACAGGAGACGGCGGACAAGAGGCGGGGGACGGGCCGCTCGCGGTGGTGGGCGGCGAGGCCTTCGAGAAATGCTTTCAGTATTACTACGAGGCGGGCGATGCGGCGAACGGGGGCTTCGGTGGCGCGCCAAAATTTCCGCGCGCCGCGAACTTAAATTTCTTGTTTCGCGTCGCGGCGATCCAGGGCGTGGCGAGTGAGCCGGGCGCGGAGGCGGTGCGGCTGGCGACATCGACGCTGCGGGCGATGGCCCGCGGCGGAATCCACGATCACGTGGGCGGTGGGTATCATCGTTATGCGGTGGATGCGACGTGGTTCGTGCCGCACTTCGAGAAGATGCTCTACGATCAGGCGCAGATCGCGCTCAACTGTCTCGACGCGCGGCAGGCGACGGGCGACGAGCGGTTCGGGTGGATGGCGCGGGATATTTTCGACTACGTGCGGGCGGAGCTGACGAGCCCGCAGGGAGGATTTTTTACGGCGGAGGACGCGGATAGTCAGGGGACGGGTGACAGGGGACAAGGGACGGGGGACGGGAAGCAGGGGACCGGGGACAGCGTCGAGGGGGCGTTTTATGTGTGGAGTGCGGCGGAGCTGCGCGGCGTGCTCGGCGAGGACGCGGGGCTGATCGCGGCGCACTTTGGTGTTTTGGATGAGGGTAACGTCCCGAGCGCACTCGACCCGCACGGCGAGTTTCGCGGAAAAAACATTCTCGTGCAGCGGCGCTCGCTCGTGGAGACGGCGAAGATTTTTTCGCTGGCGCCGGAGGCGGCGAACGAACGGATCGGCGCGGCGTTGGAGAGATTGAAGCGGGCCCGGGCCGGGCGGCCGCGGCCGTTGCTCGACGACAAAATTGTGACGGCAAACAATGGCCTGATGATTTCGGCTTTGGCGAAGGCGGCGCAGGTGCTGGGGGCGGGCGCGGGGGAGAAAGAGAGCGAGGAACGAGGACGATTTTTGCTGGCGGGGGTGCGGGCGGCGGAGTTTGTCGAGCGCGAGCTGTGGGATGCGGCGCGCGGCGTGTTGTTTCGCTGCTGGCGTGAGGGGCGGGGGGTGAACGAGGGTTTCGCCGAGGACTACGCGTATTTTATTCAGGGGTTGCTCGATTTGTATGAGGCGTCGTTCACGCTGCGCTGGCTGTCATGGGCGGACGTGCTCCAGGAAAAAATGGACGAGCTGTTTTGGGACGAGGTGCGCGGCGGGTATTTTAACTCGGCGGCGGGCGATGCGAGTATCGTGTTGCGACTGAAGGAAGACTACGACGGGGCGGAGCCGGCGCCGAGCTCGGTGGCAGCGATGAATTTGTTGCGGTTGGCGACGATGTTGCACGACGACGCCCGTCGCGGGCGTGGGGTGCGGTGCATCGAGGCGTTTCGGGCGCAATGGGTCGGGACGCCGCAGGGGATGCCGCAGATGGTGTGCGCGCTCGAGCTCGCGCTGGAGGCCCCGCGCCACGTGGTGGTGGTCGGCGATTCGGGCGCAGCGGATTTTCTCGCGCTGGCGGCGGTGGTGCACGAGGGCCTCGGGCCGCGGCGAGCGCTCTTGGCGGTGACGAATGAGACGGAACGTGGGTGGTGGGCGGAGCGGGCGCCGTGGATGGCGGAGATGCGTCCGATCAACGGCCGCGCGACGGTTTACGTGTGCGAGGAGTATTTATGCCGGCCGCCGGTGTCGACGGCGCCGGAGTTGCGGCGTCTCTTGAGCGGAAGATAGGTGTTTTCGCAGTTGCACGCAGCGTGTCCGCGACATGACCTCTTAAGCTAGAACCTGTGAAAATCCTCGCTGTTGAAGACGATGCTGTTTCCCGCGCGGTCTTGCGCAAGGCGCTCTACCGCTTGGATCACGACGTGATCGACGCCGCAGACGGCGAAGCGGCGTGGGAATTATTGCGGCAGGAACCGGTGCGGGTGGTCGTGAGTGATTGGATGATGCCCATCTCCGACGGGCTCGAGCTGTGCCGCCGCATCCGCGCGCGGCCGAGCAAGGAATACATCTATTTCATTTTGCTCACGAGCAACGATGCGACGGAGGAAAATCGGCGGGCGGCGGCAGATGCTGGCGTGGATGATTTTCTGACGAAGCCGCTCGATCTGACGGAACTGTGGACGCGGCTGCGCGTGGCCGAGCGCTTATTGCGCTACACGACGCAAGTGCGCCAGCTCGAGGAGCTGTTACCCATCTGTTCCTACTGCAAAAAAATCCGCGACGACCAGAACTACTGGCAGCAGATGGAAGGTTATATCAACGAGCGGACGGGCAGTGAATTCAGCCATTCGGTGTGCCCCGATTGCTACACCAGTGTGATTGTGCCGCAGCTTGAACAGATCAAAGCCGCGAGTGCGCCGCGGGCGACGCGGCTACCCTCTGGCGATGAACCCAAGCACTGAAAGCATCCACCGGCTCGAGGAGAAGATCGCGTATCTTGAGCGACACGTGACGGAGCAGGACAAAGCGATGCTGGAGATGTCCGATGACATCACGCGGTTGAGCCGGGAGCTAAATGCGCTGCGTGAGCGCACGGGCCAAGATGCGTCGGGCGGTGGCGGCGAGGACGAGCGGCCGGACGAGCGGCCGCCGCATTACTGAGTGCGGTCGGGAGCTCTGCGGGAGGCGGGTAGGTCGCGCGCGTTCAGAACGACGCGGTGAGTTCCTGTTGGTGGCCGGGGTCGAGGTTCTGCTTGCCGAGAGCGGTGCACTCGACGCTGTCGTTCTTGTAGAGTTTGAAGCTCACGGGCCCCGTCGCGTCGGGGGTTTCCCAGCGCCATTTTCCGATGGAAACGAATTGGAGTGGGATGCCTTTTTCCCAGCTTAGGCCGGGGCCTTCGCCGCGAATGAAGAGGCGGTTGCCGATACCGATGTAAGCGGTGGCGATGAGACGCGTGGCGCCGTCGGAGGTGAGGACCCGTTCGGCGAGTTCGGCCGACTGAGGGGGCGGCGTATCGTCAATTTCGAGACCGAGGGCGGGCTCATCGGGCTCGGCGTCGTCGGATTTCTTTGCGGCCCGTTTGCGCGAGGATTTGGACGTGTCGTCTGGGGCGGCTTCGTCGCTGGTGGCGGCGGGCTGCTCCGCGGTGGTTTCGTTGCGTGCGGTTTCTGGTGGGCGAGTGACGACTGTGGCATCATCGATCACTGGTGCGGGTTCGGGGGTATCACCGGCGGGTGCAGGGGAAGGTGTCGGGGTTTCGGAGGCGCTTGCGGGGATCTCAGCGGTGGGCGCGACGGGCGTGGGTTCGATGACCGGCGCGAGTTCGGTGGGTGCCACGGGTTTGATGACGGGGGTCGATTCGACGACGGGTTCTGCCGCCAAGGAGACAGGAGCCGGCTGGGGCTCGGCGGCGGGGGCAGGCTCGGCGGAAGGGGCGGAGGCAGGTTCGGGGGTCGGTGCTTCGACCGCAGGGGCCGGGAACGGTTCGGCCGTTACCGTTGTGACGGAGGCGACCTCAAGAATGGTGGCGGTGGGAACGGGCGGCGGTTCGTCGGCGGGAGGCAGCGCGACGGGGGCGGGTGTTTCCTCGACCGTGGCCGGCGGAGCGGGGGCCTCGTCGGACGCGGGCGTTTCGCGGCGCGGCTTGCGTGGGCGTTTCGGTGGGTGGGCCGTTCCTTCGGTTACGATGGGGGCAATGCTGGGGGAGTCCGTCGCGGTGACCTCGGGTGCCGTTTCCTCGGGCACGACGGCGACGGGAGTTAGGGGAGGAGCGTAGGCGATGACGGGGGCGGGAAGGGCGCGCACGGCTGCGACCGCGGCGTCGACCGCGCGTTCGACGCGCTCGGTGCTGGCGGTGACTTTGGCGTCGAAGGCGACGAGCGCGGCCGTCGTGGCAGTCGAGAGCGCCGCGCTGAGGGCGGATAATTTTGCATCGAGTTCACCGGTGGCGTGGTGGTGAGACTTGGCCAGAGTCTGCTCGGCCGCGTTCGTCGCCGCCGTGATGGTGTCGCTGGCGGAGGTGGCGGCGGTCGTGAGGGCGGCGGTGGCGGCAGTGACCGCTTGGGCGACGGCAGCGGAGGTCGCGGAGGAAAATTGGGTGAGGGCGGCGGCGGAGGCCTGGGCGATGACTTCGCTCGAGGCGGCGAGATTTTTTTGGGTGGCGGCTTCGAGCTTGGTCCAGTCGGCGGCGGACTTGGAAATCTGGTCGGAAATGGACTCGAGGCGTTCGCTCTCGGTGGTGCGGAGGGCGACGAGTTCTTTTTCGAGCTCCTCTTTTTCGGTGTCGTTGGAGGCCGCGAGCGCGGCCTGGAATTCGGCAATTTTTTCCTGAAGTTTCTGCGGGAGGTGTTCGGCGTGGCGGAGGTTCTTGAGGGAGAGTTCGGCGATGTCGTGCAGGCCGGTGGCGGCGATACTGATCTGCTCGGCGGACGAGGTGATCGTGCGGGAGAGGGCTTCCAGAGCTCGCTGGCGGTCGTCGAGGGTTTCGTTTTTCAACCGCTCATAGTGAGCGACGATTGGCACGAGGCCGGCGATCGCGCCGATGATCAGGCAGAGGACGATGGAGAAGGTGGTGCCGTCCGTGAACGGGCGGGGACTCCGCCAGGCGATGAGGCCGGCGCCGCCAAGCAGGGCGAGGTCGGTGACAATGAAGATCCACGTGGGCAGTTTAGGGGTCTGATCGGAGGGCGTCATGTGGTGCAGCGATGGCGTCCGTGCGTCGATAGGTTTGAGTGGCGCGACGCGCGGGTGGCGGAAAGTTTGTGCGCCGCGAAAGCAGACTTTTCAACCACGGAGTGTGTGGGGTGAGTTTTGATTTCCTTTCGCGGTCGGCTCGTGTCATCGCTCGCACACCCCATGGAATCCCCTCATTTTTTTCGGATTGAGCGCGAAGGCGGCGGCAGCTCGCGGCACTACGTCGTCCACACGAACACTCCAAAATTTTCGATGGAGCTGGTGCCGGACAGATCGGCGCCGGACCAGATCGGCCAAGGGATCATCAAGCGCGTGTGCGTGCCGAATTCGTGGGCGGGGGACTACGCGCGCTACGCAAAGTTTATCGGTGCGGCGCAGGAGTTTTTCGGCAAGTCGTTTGAGCCAGCGGCCCCGAAGGAAGAGACGTTTTCGGCGGAGACCCGGCGTTTCCAAGCGTGAGCGGGGCGGGGCCGGGCGGGCCGGGGGATGAGGGAGATGGCGCCCGGCGGTCCGGCCGGGCGAGGTGCCTCAGCCGGCGAGCGCGTTGCGATAGCCGAGGACAAATTCATCCGCGCTGAGTTTACCGTCGCTGTCGGTGTCGAACTTCTTAAAGGCCGCGGCTGGCAGGTAGCCAGCTTCGGCGGGCGATAGGCGTCGGTCTTGGTCGCCGTCGAGTTGTTCAAAGGCTTTGCGGAGCGAATCGGCGAGCTCTGAAAGTTCAATCCGGCCGTTTTGGTTTCGGTCGAGCCAGCCCACCTGTTCCATGACGAGGAAGAGCTCGTATTCGGTGAAGTTGAGGAACTCGTCTCGGTCGATGTCGGCAATCCGGAAAATCGCGCGTCTCAGTTCCATGAACTCGCTTACGTTGAGGCGTCCGTCGCGATCCGTGTCGGCGCGGAGAAAGGTATCTTGGGCGATCAAGCTGCCCTGCAGCTCGGCGGCGTCGATGACGTTATTGTTATTCTTGTCGGCGGCACGAAACAGGGCAAACGAAGCGGCATCCCATTCGGTCGCGCTGATGGCGGCGTTGTCGGTGGTGTCGAGGGCTGCGAAGGCCGTCCTAATTTGCGCCGCAGTGGGGAGCGCGTGGGCGGCAGGAAGTGCGAGCGTCAGCAAACCTGCGGTGAGGAGGGCGGAGCGCACGGCGCGGATCACGTTCAGGACTTCTGGGCGCTCTTCCAGATCAGGTAGGCACGTTGATCGATCGCGGCGCGGGACGTCTGCGCGGTGAGGCCGCGGGTGGTGGGGGCCGGCGCTGCGTCGGTCCGGGAGGCTGAGGCTGCGAGCCCGAGGCGGCCGCCGAGCGGGTCGGGGCTGACGATCTGGAGGGCGACGACGAGGGCGGCGGTGCGCTCATCGGTTTGCTTCGACGCGGCCAGCGTGTGCGGGGAGGCGGCGAAGAAACCGAGGAGAGCAAAGAGGGCGGGGGTGAGGGTTGTTTTCATGGGTATTTATCCTGGATGGATCTAGGGTATACTATCTAGTCGACGTTTGCATCGGTAACGCTACGCCTTCGATTACGCAGGCACCCTACGTAGAGCTGCCCTGCGGGAATTTCCGCCTTACAGCTTTCGCCAAACCAGCCCACAGAGTGAGAGCAGGAACCCGATGCGCACGGCGCCCTCCAGCGTGAGCACGACGAGGGTCCATTTAATCTCTGTGCCGCGACGAATCGAGAATCCAGCGGACGATACGACGAGCAGGCCGAGCGCATGGGCGCGGGTAAGTGGGGTGAGGAGGAGCACCAGCATCCACAGCCAGTAACCGAGAATAGCTATGGTCCATAAAAACGCCGTGATCTCGCTCAGCCCGAGCGAGCGCGGGTCGGCGCCGCGGGCGATCTGTTTGATGCCGAGGTAGCGCTCGCCCAAAACCAGTTGCACGACCTCAAAAACGAGGAAAATCGGTGCAAGGAAGATCAGCGTGGTCACGCCGGGAGCAGAGTGACGCAAACGGCGGTTGGCAATCCGGCGGGCATGGGAGTGTAGCGACGGTCAGTGCGGGTGCACGTCGCGCCGGGGTGCGCTTGGCGAATGGGGTGTACGCGACGTCGGGTGCACGCGGCGCGTGCTTGCGCGGCGCGTAGTGCGGACGTCTACTCGGGCGACTGAAACCACCCCTGTCAGAAAAGAAAGGCCTGGCGCGCCGCCTCGTCCGCGCGGTGACCAAATTTTATTACCCCCGGATCGAGGTGACGGGTGACGGGCTGATTCCGCGCGAAGGGCCGGTGCTGTTGGTGGCCAACCATCCGAACTCGCTCCTCGATCCAGTGATTTTGGGGATCGTGGCGGGACGACCGGTGCGGTTGATGGCGAAGGCTCCGCTCTTCGATCTGCCCGTGCTCGACACCTTGTTGCGCGGCCTCGGAATGGGGCCGGTGTATCGGAGGAGTGACGACGCGAAACAGGTGACGAAGAACGTGGAGTCGCTCGCGATCGCCGGCCGGCAATTGGCCGCAGGCGGGGTGATGGGGATTTTTCCAGAGGGGAAAAGCCACGACGCCACGCAGCTCGCCCAGGTGTGTTGGGGCGCGGCGCGGCTCGCGTTGCAGGCGGTCGCTGCCGGGGTGCCCGGGCTGCGCGTCGTCCCGGTGGGCATCAACTACGAGTGCAAGGAGCGGTTTCGCTCGGCGGTGTGGGTTAAGGTGGGCCGGCCCATCGATGCGACGAGCTGGTTCGCGATGCACGCCGGCGAGGAGCACCAGGCGATGCGGACGCTCACGCACGAGATCGGGGTGCGGCTGCGGCGCTGTGTGACGCACCTCGACGATGTCGCCTGGGAACCGCTCCTCGAGGATGTCGCGGCGCTGCTGCCGCCGGCCCCGGGCGGGCGGCGGGCGTCACTCTCGACGCTCCACCGGCGCAAGCGCGTGGCGGACGGCATCAACTACGTGCAACGTGTCGATCCGGTGCGGGCGCAGGCGGCGGCCCGGCGCGTCGCGGCGCACACGCACGCACTCCGCGCGGCGGGGCTGCCGCTCGACTCGCGGGTGTTTGCGCGGCGCGGGCTGGCGCTGTGGGGGGCTTTTGTGCGCGACGGATTCGTGCTCGGCGGCGGCGGATTCGTCGGGTTGATCGGGCTGCTGCATCATGCACTGCCGTATGGTCTCGTGCGGTTGATCGCGGGCCGCACGGCGGGTCCGGGTAGAATGGTGGGCGCGTTGAGCCGCCTGCGGTTGAGTCTGCCGATTTATGCGGCGTGGTATGCGTTCGTGTGGTGGCGGCTGAGTCTGTATTTTTTGCCGTGGGTGGCGTGGACCTGGACTCTGGCGATGCCGCTGGCGGGACTGGCGGGGGTCGCGGTGGGGCGGCGGGCAAAGCGGGTCTGGTCACGGTGGCTGGCGGAAATCCGCCTGTTGCGCGCGCGGGAGCGGACCGCCGCGCTGCGTGCTGAGCACGCGGCGATCGGCCGCCTGCTCGACGAATTCGCCACGGCGGCGAATTTGCCGACGGCCATCACTGCGCCGCCGAAGCTTGGGTTGATCTATCGTCCGCCGCGGTGGCTGGCGCTCACGCTGGCGGGCGGCACCATCGCGCTGGGGTTGGGCTTGGGGACGTGGTTGCTGCGGGACCGGCCGATTTCGTGGCTGCGCCACGACGCACCGGCGTTGCACGAGTGGGCGGCCGCGGAACTCGACGAACGACTCGATTCGGACGAGCGGGCGTTGACGGCGGTGATCGGCGGGCTGGAGGCGCTCGAGATGAAATTCAGGAAATTCGAAGCGGGCCTCCACTCTGGCGAGCGGAGCTACTACCGGACGGACGACGACGACGAAATCCGGCGCATGCTCGTGAGCTTCCTCTCGTATCGCACGGTCCTGCTGCGCACGGCGTGGGGTTACCAGCGGCACGCGGAGCTGGAGGACGAACGGGGGCGGTTGCGCGCGCTGCTCCTGCACTCCACGGCGGCGGCGTTGGCCTACGACTACGCGGCGCGCTTTGTAGGGGCATTTGAAGGACACCCGGTGGCGATCCGCAAACTGAACGAACCCGAGCCGCGGTGGGATTTGGTGGCGGGCACCTACGACACGATTCGGAATAATCTCGGCCATGTCTCGCACCGCCGCTGGCTCGAAGCCGGGTGGCAAAACTACCACGCGACGTTGCCGCAGTGGGCGGCGTCCGGTCTGCGGGCGGGCGAGCCTTATGAGCGCTTTCACCGGGTGATCGCGACGTCGGGCGAGAACACGCGGCGGCTCGCGGAAAAATTGCTGCATTACAAAGTGCAGACGGCGGTGGCGGACGTGGGCAAGTTTACCTACGGCGGTTGGTATCGCGCGAGCTCGGCGGTGGCGGTGTTGGTCGGCGACACAAAGATCCGCGCGCCGCGCGGCCCTGCGGGGCTCGTGCCGCCGGAGCTTCTGGCGACGTTGCGCGGGCGCTTGCGGCCGGGTGATATCGTGATCGAGCGGCGCAACTGGTATCTCTCGAATGCATTTCTCCCCGGGTATTGGCCGCATGCGGCGCTGTATGTCGGCACGGCCGACGAGCTGCGCGCGCTCGGTCTCGCCGACGATCCTCGGGTGGCGAAAAAGCTCGGGGAGTTTGCGCGCCGCGATGCCGCCGGGCATCCGAAGGCGTTCATCGAGGCGATGAGCGAGGGCGTGGTGTTCACGAGCGTGGAGCACTCGGTGGGCGAGGCGGATTCGGTGGCGGTGCTGCGCCTGCGGGCGACGTCGGAGCAAATCAAGGAGGTGATCGCGCGGGCCTTCAGCCACGCGGGGAAACCGTATGATTTCGATTTCGATTTTTTTAGTGCGGACAAACTGGTCTGCACCGAGGTGGTGTATCGCGCGTGCGGCCATTTGATCGAGTTTCCGCTCGTGCAGGTGCTGGGCACGACAACGTTGCCGGCGGTGGAAATCGTGCGGTATTGGACCACGCCGGCGGGCGCGGCGCAGCTGGAGTTCGTCACGTTTCTCGACGGTAACGAGCTGGCCGGGACCTGTGTGGAACGTGACGCGGCAGCGCTCGCGGAGTCGATCAAGCGCTCGGCGCTGACGTGGCGACAGTAGGTCGCGCGGCAGCGGTGAAGGATTTTGAGCAAAGGCAAATCCGCGACCGTCGCGAGGGGGATTCAAAAGCGGGTCAGTTTTTGGTGAGGAAGCGGGCCGGACTGCGCGGCGCGGATCGCTTGGTGCCAAGTGTAGTCGTTGAGGCCGGTCGGGGCGAAGTGGTGGTCATGGTGTTCCGCATAACGGAGGAAAAAATGACCGAGCTCGTGCCGGATGCACGGCTGCGTGCCGCTGCTCGGCCCATTGGGTCAGCGCTCGTCGGCCGAACTGGCGCATGCCCTCCGCAATGGCGTCATCGGCTTCGTCGCCGGTGTTGAGTGCTCCGGCGCGATTTTCCACCTCGCCGGGCAACGCGGCCATCTACCCATACAATTGCGGATGGCGGGAGTGACGCGCCATCAAATCCGTGGCGTATTCACGTGAGGGACCAGACGGTTCGCTCCCATTTCCCGTCCAAACTTACTTTCAGGCCCCTGACTTCACTTCCAGCTACACGCTAGCCACCCCACACTAGGTGCGCATCGGCCTGTTGGCGGTTCGTGCGAGAGGCGCTTGCCCAACCGCCGCCCAAGGACGGCGACACGCGCGGCGCCGGTCCGTCAGACGTATTGCCTTGGGGGAGACCGAATCGGGAAAACCACCCCGCGCCCCGGCTCCCCTGCAAGTAGCCATCGCCCAGTCGCGGAAAATCCCTGTTGGTGGGTTATGCTCACGCTCGATCACAGCCCCGCCGCCGCCGCCCTTGGCGTGCTCGGCGGTATGCTCATATTTCGCGGGATCCGCGTGCCCGCGCCAACTCTGCTCGATTATTTACAGGACGGGTTTTCGCTTGAACAATTTTTAGCCTGCTTCCCCTCGGTGCAGGCCGCCGATGCCCGGGCGTTTCTCCGCCTCGTGCAAAGCAGGACGCCGTGAGGATCGTTTTCGACGAGAACGTGCCGCTGCCGCTGCGGGATTTTCCCCCAGACAAATGGTCACCCCAGTGCAGCCGGAGGGCGGAGCGGGCGTCGAGAACGGAGCGATCCTCGAACCTGTCGCCGGCGTCTTCGATGGGCTCGTGTTCTCCGACAAAAACCTGCGCTACCAGAAAATTCTGATCGCTCGGCGCCTTGCGCTCGTCGAATTGCCGACAAATCGGTGGCCGCTGATCAAGGCCCTCGCGCATCAGAGGGTGAACGCCGTCGAACACGCGCCGCCCGGCACCTCCACCTTTGTCACCGAGGGGAACGGCGCCGGACCGACGCTGACTTGAGATCGCGGGGGGCGGTCGGATGACAACGAAAATGGCGGTGCCTGCCACAGCTTGCTTTCGCCCGCTCGAAAATCCGGAAGAACGAGCGGTGCTCCGTCGAACTGCACGTCCGGTCTTGAGCCGCGCGTGATTTGCCGGCTTCCTCGCGCCCACGATGAACCTCTGCATCGCCGTCCCCGGCCTCACTCCCACGCAACGCACCCGGTTGAAGGTAGCGCTCGTCGGCCACACCGTGACGTTTTGCGCCGAATTCTCCGAGCTGAAAAAACGCGCGGCGATTACCTCGGGCGAGATCATCTTCGGCAACGTCCCCGCCGCGTGGCTCAGTGCCGCCGCCGGCCTGCGCTGGGTGCAGCTCGAGTCCGCCGGCGTCGATGCCTACCTCGCGATCAACGCCCCGCCGCGTGCCGCACCGGTGCAGCTCACCAACCTCAGCGGCTTCTTCGACCGCGCGGTCGCTGAGGCCGCGCTCGCGGGCATCCTCGCTCTTTACCGCCAACTCCCACGCCTCCTCGTGGCGCAACCGCAGGCCCGCTGGATCAAGCCCGAGGTCGAGTCGTCCATCCGCGCCCTCGCCGGCCAGCGCGTCGTGCTGCTCGGAGCGGGTGGGATTGCGCAGCGAATCGCCCGCCTGCTTGGCGCTTTTGAGGCGCGCGGATGTTTTTTCTCCCGCACGGTCCGCCCCGGTTCGATCACTACCCTGACCGAACTCAACGCCGCCTTCCGCCGCGCCGATCTCCTCATCAACACGCTCCCGCACACGCCCGCGACGCTGGGGTTTCTCAACCGCGCTCGACTCGCCCGCCTGAAACGTGGTGCTGTCGTCGTCAACGTCGGTCGTGGTTCCACGCTCGACGAAATGGCCCTCGTTGCATTGCTCGACTCCGGCCACCTCGGCGGCGCCGTGCTCGACGTCACTGCCATCGAACCGCTGCCCGCCGAGAGCCCGCTCTGGCGCCACTCCAAGGTCCTCCTCCTGCAACACACCGGCGGCCGTTTCCCGGGTGAGGCTGATCAGAAGATCGACGTGTTCCTCGCCAATTTCGCGCGCTTCGAACGCGGCGAGCCGCTGAAAAGTTGCGTGGAAGTCACGCGCGGTTACTAATCTTGTTTTGTCACCTGCCCCGCAAAAACCGGCCCGCCGGGAGTGTAAGCCAATAGGTTACACTCGCTGTGAAATCGAGCCGTGTGTCCGGGCACAATGTAACAAAATAATCCTCCCCGCCGCGCCACGGGCCACGCGGAGCGGAGGATGCACTTCGGCACTGACGGCCGGATAAACGTCGAGGCCGCCGTTGCACGGGGTGGTCGCCGGGTAACGCATTTTGGCGGTCCGGGCACCAGCCTTGCCTCGTGTGCCGGGTCAGTCGGGTGCCGAGGAAGTCGTAACGGCGTGTCTCCGCGCTTCCCGCCGGGCCCATTTTAGTTTTCAACCCTCGGGATGATTCTTACTCGCGAAAGCCGCCGCACGTGGTGGCTCGTCATGGTCGGAGCGTGGGCGCTGGCCGCCGTGCTCGCGACCATGCATGCGTTTGCGATGCGCGACTATGTCGGGTTGCTCGACCGTGCTGCGCCCCGTGTGCCACCGATCGCGACGCCGCTGCGGCACATTGTTCCGACGAACTATGCCGACGCCCAAAATTGGGTGCGTTATGCGCTCACGTTCGACAGTGAGGCGCCGACGCGGGTGCGCTACACTTACAACGATAACGCTCCGGCTGGTCGCGAGGTGCATTGGAGTTCTGGCTTTGCTCATCTTTTGGCCGGTGCCGGGCAGCTGCGTCACATGGTCACGGGCGAGCCGTTGCCGCTCGCCACCGAGCGGGTCTTGCCCTGGTTCAACCTCCCGCTGCTCATGGGCGCTGTGATTGTTTTTTCGACCTGGGTGGCGCGGCGGGCGGGCGCCGGTGCCGGCGCTTTCGTCGCGCTCGGCATCGTGGGCACGGAAGCTTTCTACGGGGGCTTTGCGCCCTTCTATGTCGATCACCATGGGCTCGTCACGGCCGCGACGTTTGGGGTCGTGCTCGGGGCGATATTTATGGGTGCCGGCTGGTGGCGCGCCGCCGAGCCTGGTCTGGATCAACTCCTCCCCCCGTCGCGGGCCGCCGCGCGGAGGGCCGCAATTTTTTCCGCTGCGTGCGGAGCGATAGGCCTGTGGGTCAGCGCATTTTCGACGATACCGGTGATTGCCCTGACTGGCTTCGCGGGCCTCGTGGCGGCCTGGTCGTTGCGGCGCGTCGGGCGGCGGGACGGCGCGGAGTTTGACGCGGGTTTGTGGCGGTTGTGGGGGCGGGTGGGGGCCGCCGGGAGCGTGGCGTTCTATCTTCTCGAATACGCGCCGGCTCACCTCGGCCTGCGGTTGGAGGTCAATCACCCGTGTTATGCGCTCGCGTGGTGGGGTGGCAGTGAACTCGTCGCCTTGCTCGCGCAGCGCCGATTGGGGGCGCAGCCGCTCGCTCCCGCCTGGCGATTCATCTGGCCCGGAGTGGCGCTCGCGGCGGCCCCGCTCACGATGGTGCTGGGGGGCACCCGGGTCTTCGTGGTGAGCGACCCGTTTATTTCCGAAATTCCGAAGACGGTGGCCGAGGGGTTGTCGCTGGCGGCGACCACGAAGGCCTTTGGCTGGCCGACATTTTTTCACTACATCAATTGGAACGTGGTGGCCTTCGCCGTGGCGGCGGTGCTGCTGTGTCGTCGGCAGCAGCCGCAGAAACAGCTGCTGGTTTTCAGCGCGGTGGTGGCTCTCGGATTTTTGGCGCTCCTCGCGGCGCAGATCCGCTGGTCCTTCGGGGCGAGCGGCCCGCTGCTGTGTCTCCTCTTCGTCGTGGTGGCCGCGCTGGTGCAAGGGCGCACGCCTCGCGTGCGTGGGCTGGTGGTGCTGGCGATTGGGGGTGCGTGTTTCCTGCCGAGTGCGATCAACCGGACCTGGGCCGTCCAAGGGAGGGTGGCCCTCCGCGCGCCCGATCAGGGCGATTTGCAACAGCTGATCTACCGCGATGTGGCGGCGACGCTCCGCACCTCGCAGCCCACGGGGGAGATCGTGTTGCTCGCGAGCCCGAACGGCTCGAGCGGCATGGGCTACTACGGCAATTTCAAGACGCTGGGCACGCTCTATTGGGAAAACTATCAGGGCATGCGGGCGGCCGCGGAAATTTTTTGTGCGCCGACCGCCGAGCGGGCGCGCGAGCTGATTCGCGGGCACGGCGTCACGCACCTCGCGCTGATTTCCGAGGAGAGTTTTCTGGAGCAGTATTTTTCGATCTTGCACCCGACGGGCACGCCGGCGGAGTTCAAGAAAACGTTCGGCTACACGCTGCTGAGCGAGCAAGTGCTTCCGCCGTGGTTGCGGCCGATTCCGTATCGCGTGCCGAAGGATGCGCAGTTGCCCAATTTGCGGGTGCTCTTGCTGCAGGTCGTGCCGGACCAGACTCCGGCCGAGGCGTTGTGGCACATTGCACTCGCCCAGCTGACGCTCGGTGAATCTGCCAACGCCGCGCAAAGTTTTGCGGCGGCGATCCTGCAGTCGCCGCCCCCGCGGCAGGTCGCGCTCTGTCAGGCGGCGGGCAATCTGTGTTATGAAAAGGCGGCGCACGCTGCGGCGGTTACTTTGTATCGGCTGGGTCTCACGGCTGGCGACAATCCGGTGATCGCCGGCAATCTCGCATGGGTGTTGGCGACCAGTCCTGATGACAGCGTCCGCAACGGCACCGAGGCGGTCGCGATCGCGCAACGCCTCAGCGCGGAGGAGCCGACGGCGCTCAGTTCACTCGCCGCCGCCTTGGCGGAAGCCAATCGTTTTCCCGAGGCGGTCGCGGCGGCGGAACGCGCGTTGGAGCTCCTGCAGGGGACGCCCAATCACGAGGCGCGGGTTCCGTTCGCCGCGCGGTTGGAAGCCTATCGGGCCGGGAAAACCTGGCGGCAATGATCTGCGGCCGCTTTCGCCCTCGGCAACTCCGGCCAGTTGATTACGCTATTGGCGTCCGATGAAAATTCTGCCCGCGCTCCTCGTCGTCTCGCTGTGCGTCTCGCTCGCCCTGCGGGCGCGGGCGGATGTGACCCTCGCTCCGCTCTTTTCCGACCATGCGGTGTGGCAACGTGATAAACCCGTTCCTGTTTGGGGTCGGGCTGATGCCGGCGAGAAAATCGTGGCCAAATTTGCCGGTCAGTCCCGGCAAACGACCGCAGGTGCGGATGGCCGTTGGATCGTTTATTTCGAGGCGTTCCCGGCGCGGGTCGAAGGCGCTGAACTCACCGTCACCGGGAAAAACATTTTGATCGTGCGCGACATCGTGGTCGGCGAAGTCTGGCTCTGTTCCGGGCAATCCAACATGGAATTCACGGTCGGTGCCCGTCAGGGGTGGCAGGCCAACACCCGCGTGAACAACGCCGCCGCGGAGATCGCGGCCGCGCGCTGGCCGCTCGTGCGCCACGTGCGGATCGCGGCGCGCGTCGCAGATACTCCGGCCGACACGGTGGCGACCAGTGGGTGGGCGCTAGCTGCGCCGGAAACGGTCGGCGACTTTACCGCCGTCGGATATTTTTTTGCGCGCGATCTCTACCAAAAACTCGGGGTGCCCATCGGCCTCGTGAATAGCTCGGTGGGTGGCACGCCAGTGGAGTCGTGGCTGAGCCCGGTGGTGGTCGCGAGCAATCCGGCCTTTGGCTTCGTCGCCGAACGTTGGCGCCAAAACCTCGCGGCGTTTCCGGCGAATCGCGCTGCCTACGAAGCCGCGCTGGCCGCGTGGACGGCGGCCGACGCCAAGGCGAAAGCCGCAGCCGCAGTAGCCGGTGCGAAAACGAAACCAAAAACCGACGGTGCGAAGAGTTACGCTGCGTGGTCGAAAAAGAATCCCCGTCCCCGGGCGCCCCGCGGTCCCGGCGATGGGTGGACGCCCACCGGACTGTTCAACGGCATGATCAATCCGCTGCTGCCCTATGCGATCCGGGGTGCGTTGTGGTATCAGGGTGAAAGCAACGCCGAGCGCGCGACGGAATATCGCGGGTTGTTTTCCGCGATGATTACCGCGTGGCGCGCGCATTTCGGGCAGGGTGAATTTCCCTTTTATTGGGTGAGTCTCGCCAACTACCAGAATTCCTCCGACGCCACGGGCCTCACCTACGCGGCGCTGCGCGAAGCGCAGACCCAGACCCTCGTGCTGCCCAACACCGGCCAAGCCCTCGCGATCGACGTCGGCAATCCCGACGACATCCACCCCACGAACAAGCAGGACGTCGGGCGTCGTCTGGCGATGCTCGCTAAAAATCGCGTGTATGGACTTACCGTGGACGACACGGGGCCGACTTTTGCTGCGATCGTGCGCGAGGGTGCGGCGTTGCGGGTGCGGTTCACGCACGCGAGCGGCTTGATTGCCCACGACAAGCCGGTGCAGTCCCTCGAAATTGCCGGGGCCGACAAGATTTTTCACCCGGCTACCGCCCAGATTGAGCGCGAGACGTTGTTAGTCTCCGCGCCCAAGGTGCGCGAGCCAGTCGCGGTTCGCTACGCGTGGCGCAATGCGCCGGAGGCGAATCTCTACAACGGGGCCGGTCTGCCAGCGGTGCCGTTTCGCTCTGAGCCGTGGTGACGCGCCGCAGGTGATGTGGAGGTCTCCCTTGGCGCGCAACCCGCGCGGTTTACGGGCCGAGCAGATTGCGCAGCGCCGCGAGGTATTTTTCCTGGGTGCGGGCGATCACGTCGGTGGGGAGACGGGGTGCGGGTGGTTTTTGATCCCACTTCAACGCGACGAGGTGGTCGCGCACGAATTGTTTGTCGTAGCTCGGCGGGGAGCAATCGGGTCGATACTCGGCGGCGGGCCAGTAACGCGACGAGTCGGGCGTCAGCACTTCGTCGATGAGAAACAGCTGGCCCGCGGCGTCGGTGCCGAATTCGAATTTGGTGTCGGCGAGGATCATGCCGGCCTGCTGCGCCCGGTCGTGGCCGAAACGATACAGCGCGAGGCTGGTGGTCTTCACTTTTTCGTAGAGGGCCGCGCCCACGATGGCGGCAGCCTGGGGGTCGTTGATCGGTTCGTCGTGTTGGCCCTTCGGAGCCTTGGTTGTGGGGGTGAAGATCGGTTCGGCGAGACGATCCGCCTGGCGCAGACCGGTCGGGAGCCGAATGCCGCAGACTTCTCCGGTTTTCTGGTAAGCACTCCAGCCGCTGCCAATCAGGTAGCCGCGGGTGACACACTCGATGGCGAGCGGTTTTAGTTTTCGCACAACCATACTGCGCAGTTGGAGATCGCGGTTCGTGATTCCTCGCCGGGCAAATTCGCCCGCTTGATCGGGCAAGAGGTGGTTCTGGATCAGGCCGCTCGATTGGGCGAACCACCAGTTGCTCATCTGCGTGAGAATCGCGCCCTTGCCGGGGATGCCGTCGGGCAAGATGACGTCGAAGGCGGAGAGGCGGTCGGTCGCGGTGAGGAGGAGGGCGTCGCCGAGGTCGAAAATTTCCCGGACTTTGCCGGACGCGAGGTGGGGAAAAGGGAGGCCATCGATGGTCGTAACGGCAGATTTGGGCAGGGCGGCGGCAATGGCGGCGAATGTCATGATGAAAATGTGTTAGCGAGAGAGCGGCAAAGGTCGCGAACAAAGTGTGTCAGTTGGATGGGCGGGTTTTGTTTGAGCGGAAAATTGCCTTGCGCGGCGGGATTCGCACCGTAGCTTCCCGAATTCCGCGGTTAGTCCCCATCGTCTAGCCCGGTTAGGACGCCTCCCTTTCACGGAGAGAACCGGGGTTCGAATCCCCGTGGGGACGCCA
>CAMBVX010000053.1 GCA_945871085.1 Opitutus sp. GAS368
CGCCTCACGCCGGCCGAATTGCTCGAGAGCCTGCTGCAACCCTCAAAGGTGATCGCACCCGAATACACGGCCCACACGGTCGAACTACGCGACGGCACCTCGCATCTCGGTTTTGTCACCGCCCGGTCCGCCACGGGTCTCACGCTCCGGACTCCCGCGGGCGACACCGTGACGCTTCCCACCGCCACCGTGCGGAGCGAAACGACCCTCCCGGTTTCGCTCATGCCCGAGGGCCTGCTCGCCCCGCTCACCGCGCAGGAAGCCGCCGATCTAATTTCCTTTCTCGCGACCACCGGTGCCGTGGCGGCATCCGGCGCCGTCCCGCCACACTTCGAACGCCGCGCTTTTTCGCTCCCGCAAAACATCATTGGCGTGAACGCGATCGACCTCAACGGCGATGGCCGCCTCGACCTCGTCGCGCTCGGCGACACGCAGATCTTTGCGCTGCTCGCACCCGACTGGCAGCCGCGCGTCATCTTCGATTCCCGCGGCGGTCGCTTCCTGCACTGTATCGCCGTCGATTGCGACCGCGACGGTGATCTCGATCTCGTGATCGCGCGTTCGGTTTCGCCCTGGGTGCAGTATCGCACCGCACCACCCACCACACCTCCCGCCCCACCGCCCAACGGCCCGGACTTCGCCATTGCCTGGCTCGAAAACACCGGTCGTGTCACGGGCGAATTGCCGCTCCATGTCATCGACCGCGACATGCACGGCGTGCACGGAATGTGGCCCGGCGATGTCAACGGCGATAGCCGCGTCGATTTTTTAGCCGGCAGTTTTCAAGGCCCGCACGCCGACAGCGTCGCGCTCTTTACCGCCCGTCGTGACGCCGCGGGATTCTCCCGCACGTTTATCTCCGCCGGTGGTGCCAAAGGCCGGGCGCACTACCTGGACATCGCCGACCTCGACGGCGACCGCCGTCCCGACGTGCTCCTCGGCGCCTCCGGTGGTGGCATCGTCACGGCGTGGCAGCAGCCGTCCGATTCCGTCACCGCGTGGTCACCGCGCGTTCTCGCCCGCGAACCCGGCGCAACGAACGTCCGAGCCTTTGATGTCGATGGAGACGGCCAGTGCGACGTCGTCGTTGCCAACGGCCACGGCACCGGCCTGCACTGGTTCCGCGCCCCCAATTGGGAAAAGCACGTGATCGACGCCACGCTCCGCGATACCCATGCCCTCGCAACGGCGGATTTTGATCGCGACGGCGACCTTGATCTCGCCGTGGGTTCGTTCAGCCAAGGCCTCGTGCTTTGGTTTGAAAATATCGGGAGCGGCCGCTTCACCCGCCATGTGGTCGACGACGCCCACGCCCAACAATCCTACGATTTGAAAATCGCCGACGTCGATGCTGACGGCCGTCCGGACCTCCTGCTCGCCGGGCGACAATCGAAAAACGTCGTGTGGTTATCGGCAGAAATAGGGTGCGAGCAGTCGAGGGTCCGCCGGTTGCCAAGTCTTTGAGTTTGGGAGGGCGAAAGAACTAGCCCCGCCTTTCGGTTTCGCTGGCCAATTCGCGACTGACGGACCCCGTTGGCCGTGCCAATCCCCACCGTCGGTGTCATTCAAGCTCGTCGCCCGCGTCCGGTCGGTTGTCTGGCACCTTCCCCAGCACCCGCCGGAATTTGGTCACCCGGCCTCGCGCGGCACGGTCGGCAAGGTGGCGTTCGGTATCGAGCGCCGACAATTTCTCGGCAACCGCCGAACTGATGAATTGATTGACGGAAACGCCTTCCTCCACCGCGAGGCGCTTGGCATGACGGTGAATGGAAGCGGGTAGTCTAAGGCTGAGGGTGCTCATAGTTTGATCTCCTTGATAAATCGGGCCGGGCTCAAGACACGGATACCGAAGCGTTCTGCCCCGGCAAAGTCCTTTAGATTGTAAGTAACGATCCCTTCGGCCTGACCCGAGACAGCCAATTCGAGGACGAGATCGTCGTCTGGATCCGGCAGGAACGGTCGCCACAGGTAATTGATCCGGCAAGGCTCACAGCTGACGGCGAGAAAATCCAGGAAGTCGTTTATATCTTGCACGGTGAGATGCGGAAACTGGTTGGGCCGCAGCAGCACTTCTTCGTATTCAAGAAACAATGGCGTCGAAACCAGGGGCTGAAATCTCCGGTCGGGCAAAGAACGGATGATGCTATATGACGCTCCCAGGGCTGACCGTAGGGCGGAATACACAATGCAGGTGTCGATGACGACGCGCATAATGGTATCATCGGCAATACCATGTTCTAGTCAAGCGATGAGATGGAGCACGCCGCCATCTGGCTGACGAGTTCAGGGCGGGGGCACCCGGGAGGGTGCCGCTTTACCTTTCGCCTTTGGGCTGGCGAAAGCAGGAAGCCAACGTTTTCAGGCAAAACGCGCCGTCGGGGAGGAGTAGGTTGAATCGGAATGGCCGGTCGACCCCAACTCTGCACTTGATTTGCCCGCGTATCTAACTTCGTTTGCGCGCGTCCCGATGCCGCCCCACAGCCAAACCGACCATACCCGCTGGTTTGCCGAGGAAGTGCAGCCGCACGATGCGCAGCTCAAGGGTTACCTGCGCGGTGCTTTTCCGGCGGTGCGCGATGTCGAGGACGTCGTGCAGGAATCTTACCTTCGCATTTGGAGAGCACGGGCCAAGCAACCCGTCGTGTGCGCCAAGGGCCTGCTCTTTCAAATCGCGCGCCGGCTCGCGCTCGACACCCTGCGTCACGACCGGGCCTCTCCGATTTACGCAGGGAGGGATTTGGCCGCGCTGTCCGTCTTCAGTGATGAACCCGATGCGGCCGAGGCCGCGGCCTTGCAGGAGCGCAAACGCCACCTGATCGACGCCGTCGCCTCGCTGCCGAACCGGTATCGCGAAATCGTGCTCCTCCGCAAATTCGAAGAAATCCCTCAACGCGAGGTCGCCGCGCGCCTCGGCCTCTCCGATCGCACCGTCGAAAACCTCCTGGCCCGCGCCATCCGCAAATGCGAGGATCACCTCCGCCGTCGCGGTGTTCTCGACCGCTACGACCGATGAAAAATTTGCCGCCACCCGGTGCCGACGGCGCCGCGCCGCCGCGCTCCGCGCTCGACTGGCCGCGCGAGACCGGCCTCGGGCCCGACCTCGCCCGCGCGATTCGCGCCGAAGTCGCCCGCCGCCGCCGGAAACGCTTCCGCGTCGCCACCGCCACCGCGTGCGCTTTGCTCCTCGGGGTTTTCGTCGCCCAGCGCTCCGGGGTGTTCGCACCGGCGGTGCCGGTCGCGATCGCCTCGAGCCGGGTCTCCGCCCCTGAGCGCCGCACGCTGCCCGATGGCTCCGTCGTCGACTTGAAAAACGGCGCGACGATCGAGGTGAACTTCACGCCCGCCCTGCGCCGGGTGGTTCTCACGCGCGGCGAGGCGCACTTTGAAGTCGCGAAGAATCCGGCGCGCCCCTTCGTCGTCACCGCCGACGGCGTGGAAGTCCGGGCCGTGGGCACCGCCTTCGCCGTGGAGCGGGGCGGAGCCACCGTTGAGGTGCTCGTCACCGAAGGTCGCGTCACCGTGGCCCGCGAATCCGCCGCGCCTTCGGCCCCGACGCCGCTCGCCGCCGGCCACCGCGTCGTGATCGCGGCCAGCGCGGAGTCTGCACCCGCGCCCGATGTCACCGCGCTCTCTGCCAACGAAATCGCCCGTCGCCTCGCGTGGCGGGTGCCGCGCCTGGAATTTTCCGGCGCGCCCCTGGCCGAGGTGGTGCGGTTGTTTGCCGAGCATGGCCGGGTGCGTCTCGCCCTGGGCGAACCGGCATTGGGCGCGGTGAAGGTCAGCGGTGTCCTCCGGGCCGACAATGTCGATGCGCTGCTTCAGCTCCTGGCCGCCGACCACGCGATCGAGGCGGATGTGACCGAGGCCGGGATCGTTCTGCGGCGACGGCGCTAATCGTTTTTTCCGAAATTGGCAGGGAGTGATTTGCGGACTTCGCGCGTCATCACTGCGATGACCCACTCCTGCGCCCGGTCGTTTGCGACGGGCGGATCACAAATTCCCTTTGCTTTCCGCGCTTTGCTCCTGGCTGCGGTTGTGCTGGTGGCTGGCGGACGTTGCGCTGCGGCCCTCCCAGAGGGTGCGCTGGCGATCGACCTGCCGGCCGGCGGCGCCGAGACCACCCTCAAGCTCCTCGCGGAGCAGGCCAAGGTGGAGGTGGTTTTTTCGACCGAGATTGCCGCCCGGGTGCGCACGCTTCCGGTCAAAGGATTTTTCACCGCCCTCGACGCGGCGATGCGCATGCTCGCGGACACCCCGCTGCGCGCGACCCAGCGGGACGCAGCGTCTGCCATCGTGGTGAGCCGGCGGACTCCGACTCGCACGGCCGAGGACAACGGACGCGGGGAAAAATCCTCTGATCCGCCAAGGGTTGGCCCGCCCTCGTCCCAAGCTTCCGAACTCAAAACCTCCCCAAACACACAGACCTCCACCCCGAATCCCATGAAAAACCGCACCCTCCTCGCCGCCCTCGCCGGCTGGCTCGCTCTCAGCCCCACCGCCGATGCTCAAACCCCCGCGCCCACCGCGGGCGCCACCGGCTCCGCAAACCCGGTCGTCAAACTCTCGCCGTTCGAAGTGAAAACCGACACCGGCTACCTCGCCTCCGGCACTTTGGCCGGCAGTCGCCTCAATACGTCGCTCTTCGATACACCGTCGGCGATTTCAGTCATGACGAAGGATTTCCTGGACGACATCGCGGCGACCAGCGTGCAGGATGCCCTCGGCTATGCGCTCAACGCCGAATACGATGCGAGCAATAATACGGGCAATCCGGTCGGGTCCAGTGATCTGCCGTTCGCGATTCGCGGCTTCACCGGCGCCAGCCTCGGCCGGAATTATTTCCAGTGGGGCCTCGAGAGCGACACCTACAACACCGAGCGGCTCGACTTCTCCCGCGGCCCCAACTCCATTCTCTTCGGCACCGGAGCCCCCGGCGGCATTATCAACACCACCACCAAGCGGGCGGTGTTCGGCCGCGAAGTCCGTGAAGTCGGCCTGCGGGTCGGATCATGGGATGAGCGTCGCGCGACCTTCGACTATGGCCGGCAGATCGGCCGCACGCTGGCGCTGCGCGTCAACGGCGTCGCCCACCACAAGGAAAGCTGGCAGGATTTCGTGAAAGCCGATCGCAAGGGTGCCGCCTTGGCGATGACCTACCGACCGTTCGCACACACCGAGATTCGTTTCGACGGGGAATACGGGGAGTATGATCGCGTGACCGCTTTTCCGTTTCTTCCCAGTGACTTCGTGACCCCGTGGATCGCGGCGGGCAAACCGATCTCCAACACCTACGGCACCGTCGTCCCGGGCACCGCGCGCACCACTGCCCGGGCTTATGTTTACGACATCGCCACGGGCACCGTCCAGAGCTGGTTCGGCTCGGTCTCGACGCTTTCCGCTGGCACCTCGCCCTTCCAAAAACAGCTTACGAATTTCTCGGTGCTGCCGCTCAAGGCCAATATTACGGGTGACGGCAATCAATCCAACAGCCGCTTCCTCGCCACGGCGCTTTTTCTGGAGCAGAAAGTCGGCCCGTTCTGGTTTGAAGCCGTCGTCAATCGCCAGGACTCGGGTCGGCTGTGGCTCAGCGGCAACAATAGCTCCGACGCGGCGGTGCGCGCCGACGCCAACGCCTTCCTGCCGAATGGCCGGCCGAATCCCAACGTGGGCAAAATCTACGTCGATGCGGCCCAAGGCTTCCAGACGACCCAAGACAACGTGACCGACGACTTCCGGGCGAGCGGCACCTACACGCTCGATCTCAAAGGAAAGAACCCCTGGCTTGGCACCTACGCAATCACCGGACTGGTCAGCCGCCGCGTCGAAGATTCGCTCGCCGACACGCTGACGGAGGTCAACACCACGCCCGCGGGCGACGCGATCTATCCGCGAGACCTCAACTCGGGCAACAACCTCATCTATCGGCGGGTCTACCTCGATCCCTTTGGCTCGGGCCCCAAAGGAGGCGTCGATGCCCGGCACTATCAATTCGCACAGGGCGGAGTGACTTCGGGTTATCGCCGCAGACAGAACCAAGGCGTAGTCAGTCGCCAGCAATTGGACACCCGCATGGTCGCGGGACAGGCGACACTGCTCAAGGACCGGCTCGTGGTCACCGGCGGGGTGCGCAAGGACGAACAAGAGATCTTCGGTGGCACGGCGACGCAAAACCCGATCACGACCGAGTGGTCGCGGCAAACGCTCAATCCCAACTCGACCGATTCTGCAGGTATTACGCGGACCTTTGGTTCGGTGTTGCACGTCACCTCCTGGGCCTCGGCGTTCTACAATCAGTCGAATAATTTCACGCCGCAGACTGGGCTCACGGTTTACGGCACTGAACTGGGTCCGCAACGAGGCGTCGGCAAAGACTACGGCGTCAAGCTGCGCCTGTTCGACGGCCGACTCTACGCGAGCCTCTCCCGCTATGAAACGAGCAGTGTGAACGGGAGGGCCTCGATCAATCGTGAATACCAAGATGCGGTCAATGAAATCAACAAGGCCATCGGCGATCCCGCACGGTTTTTTGGAACCGAGGTCGACGGCATCGATAACGCCGGCAAGGGTCATGAGTTGGAAATCACCGCCAACCCCACCCGGCAATGGCGCTTCACGCTAAATCTGGCGCAAACCCAGCAAATCACGGACAACAACCGGCCGCGGATGCAGGCCTACTTCGCGGAGCGCAGGTCCGGCTGGCTCGCCAAAGGCAACCTGCTCTTGTTGCCGCCGCTTAATTCAGTTCCGCCCATCGATCCCAAAACGGGGGCTCCCTCCACCGTCGCGACCGCCGTCGCTCAGCTCGATGATTTCGTCCCCCGCGTGATTCTGGTGCAGAACGGGTTCACGCGCCAGCAACTCCGGGAATACACGGGCAGTGGCTTCGCCGCTTATACCTTCAAATCGGACAAGGGGCTGCTGAACGGGCTCACCGCGGGCGCGGGCGTGCGCTACCGCGGTGCGCCGGTGGTGGGTAACGTGAGCGGCGCCTCCGTCTACGGCAAAGCCGAAACGCTGGTGAACGTGCTGCTGCGCAAGTCGGTCCCGATCTTCGGCCGGCCGGTGCGGTTCCAAGCCAATTTCGACAATATCCTCAACGTCAACGATCCCATCCTCGTCAATGCAGATGCCGGGGGCCAATACCGCTGGCTCTACCCGAACCCGTTCCGCTGGTCGCTGTCCGCGACCACAAAATTCTAAACCGGGATAAGGCGGAGGACGAACCAGCGAGCGCTCGGACCGACCGCCGGACGACCACCGAAAACTACCGATGAAACGAAGTGTCTTGTCCTCAATCACGAGGCGAAACGGTCGCGCGTTCGGCCTGCTCGGACTCGCCGGGCTGCTCGATGTTTTACCGTCCGCCTGGGCGGCGGACGTCGCCGATGCGCAGGTGCACGCCTTGTTTCAACGCTATTGTTTCGAGTGCCACGGGTCCAAGGAACAGAAGGTTAACCTGAATCTGGAAGCGACGTTTGGCGGTGCCCTGCAGCGCGATCACAGCAAGCTCGAGACCGTGACTGACGTGGTCGTGCATCGCGAAATGCCGCCGGACGACGCCGAGCTGCAACCCACCGAGGCCGAACGGGCACAACTGCTGAGCTGGCTGAAGGCGAAACACGCCGCCCTGGTGCAGGCCCAGGTGGGCGACCCCGGGCGCGTCATCATGCCTCGGCTCACCAAGGTGCAATACGACCACGTCATCCGCGATCTCACGGGCCGGGATCTGAAGGCGGCGCGCTATTTTCCGGACGACGTCGTGTCGAAGAATGGTTTCAACCACATGGGCGAAGAGCTTTCGGTGACCGCGAGCCACATCGCGAGCTATCTGGCCGGCGCCCGTCACGTGCTCAGTCACGCCCTGATCACACCGGAGCGCGGCATCCGGTGGTTTGGCGAACCGGTGACGGTCACGCGCACGCCCGAGGAACTTCGCCAGGCTCTGATCGCCGAGTGGCTCAACTGGCACCTGGCCGAGGAGAGCAAGGCGCTCAACGATCACGGCGGCGAGCACTACAAGCCGGAACAAGCCGAGCAGCGGTCGCTGCGCTTTGCCGACTATTGGGAGGCAGCGTGGCGCGTGCGCCACGCCGGCGGCGCCGCTACCGCCGCGACGGTAGCGGCGGAGTTTCAGCCCGCCTTGCTCGCGCCCGTGTTGCAGCGCTGGCTCGAGATTCTTGGCGGTCCCGCGCCGACTCCGCTGGTGGGCCAGCTCTGCGCCTGGTGGCAGGGCCTGCCGTCGCCGGAGCGGCTGCCGCGCGTCGAGTTCCGCCGCCAGGCCGGGGATTGGACGCGGCGGCTGCTCGCCCTGCAACGTCCCTCTCCAGACAAGAGCTGGTTCGCTACTCGCGCCGATTTGCTGATGAGATTGTATGCCCGAGGTCCCGGAGAAACCACTCATCCCGCCGAGTTGAATCTCCGCTTCCTCAAACAAAATCTGGAAATTCCCGAGAAGCGCCAAGAGCATGATGCCGCCGTCAGGCATAACGAGGCTCTGCTGGATCACGCGCGCTACCCGCTGGAAGTCGATCTCGCGAAATTCGGCGGCAAGGAACTGGTGCTCGTGGCCACCGACGCCTGGGATGGCAACACCGGGGACGAGATTCTCTGGCAACGCGGGAAATTTACCTTCGCCGACGGCCGCGAGGAGGCGCTGCCGGAAATTCGCCTGCAGGCTCCGGCCATGCGCAAACTTCCCGTGCCCGACGGCGCCACGAGGTTCACGGTCGACGTGCAACTCAGCGATCGCGACAAGGCGCACGCCAGCGCACAGGCGCTTATCCTGAACCGCGAACCCACCGGCGATCAGGTGCGTTATTATTCGCACCGCGGCGGCGAACCGGATGATCCTGATGCAGGTGACCAAGCCAGGAATATAGCTACGCGGAACGAGGGAGCGAGCGACCCCAAGGCACGGTTTCACTCCCAGCGCTTCGTGCTCACCTGGCCGGAGGGGCGGGACCGCTGGCTGGCGGCGCAACGCGACCTGATGCAGCTCTTTGCCCGGAGCGGGAAGGCCGGGGCAAACGGCCAGCCAGCCCGGCCGATCTACGCAACCGACTTTCTTCCCGCAGGGGCCATGCCACTCCAGCGCGACGAAAGCCGGGATGTGCTTCCTTTCGGCCCCTATTTCCTGGATCAGGGCGAGCTCGTCGCCCTCGCGAGTTCGGAAGCGCGGGCGGCGCGCGAAGCGTTGCAGCGCGACCTCATCATGGTGGCGCAACTGCCGCTGCGCGGGGAGAATCTCGCGGCCGTCATCAAGGAAGGTGCCGTGCCCGAGGATTGGCCGGAGCCGCGGCGGGCGAAAGCCGAGGCTTTTCTCACCGAACTGACGGCGAACGCCCGCGGACAGTTGGAAAGCTTCGTGCGGCGCGCGTGGCGGCGCGAAATCGACGCGGCGGAACTCGATCATCTGACCGGGTTGTTTCGCCGCGAGCTGACCGCCGGCGCAAGTTACGACGCCGCGATGAAGCGCCCGCTGGTCTTCGCGCTCGTGTCGCCGCATTTTCTCTATCGGCAGGAGATTGCCGGCGTGGGAGAGACCCGGCCGCTCGACGACTATGAGCGCGCCAGCCGGCTCTCGTTTTTCCTCTGGTCGTGCGGGCCGAATGACGTCCTGCTCGCCGCCGCCAAAGCCGGCCACCTCGACCTGAAGACCCAACTCGCGCGAATGCTCGCCGACGGCCGCGTGCGGGCGCTGGCCGAGGAGCTCTTCGGACGTTGGCTCGGCTTCCAAGGCTTCGACGAGTGGAGCGCGCCGGATGCGGAACGGTTTCCCGAATTCACACCCACGCTACGGCACGCGATGCACGAGGAAGCGGTGTTGTTCTTCACCCAGCTTCTACGCGAGAATCGTCCGCTTACCGATCTCGTCGCCAGCCGACGCACGTTCCTCAATGAGGAACTGGCCCGCCACTACGGTGTCGCCGGGGTGACCGGCGCGGCCATGCGCGAAGTCACCCTCACCGACACCCCCCGCGGGGGTCTGCTCGGGTTCGGCAGCATTCTCACCCGCACCTCTGCGCCGCTGCGCACCAGTCCGGTCTTTCGGGGCGTGTGGTTGCAGGAGCGCGTGCTGGGCCGCCACCTGCCATTGCCTCCCGTGAACGTGCCGCAGCTCTCCGGCGACGAGAAGGACGCGGGCGGGACCAGCCTGACCGAGCAACTCGCCCAGCATCGCGCCAACAAGACCTGCGCCGCGTGCCACGATAAAATCGATCCGCCGGGCCTCTCCCTCGAAAACTTTGATCCCATCGGGCGCTGGCGCGATACTTACCGCGACGGCGCCAAGGTCATCATCGCCGGCGAGATCAAAAACCGGCCGCTGCACAGCGTCGGCGACCTGCGGGATTATCTCGCGGGTCGCATCGACGAAATCGCGCGCACGTTCTCCGAAAAGCTCCTCGAGTTTTCCCTCGGCCGCCAGCGTGAGGCCGGCGACGCGCCGCTCATCGAGCGGATGTTCGCCGCGATGCAGCGCGACGGTTGGCGAACCGCGCCCGCCTTTGAGGAACTCGTCACCAGTCCGCAATTCAACCGCCGCCGGCATCAGTTTGCCGCCAACCCATAAGACCATGACCACCGCCTACAATCCCACGATGAGCCGCCGCGCGCTCCTGCGCGGCCTCGGCGCCACGCTCACGCTGCCGTGGCTGGAGAGTCTGGTCTGGGCCGCCGAGGGGCCGAAGGCGGTCAAGGCCGGCCCGCCGCGCCGCTTCGCCGCCGTGGTGTTCGCCAACGGCGTCGTGCCGGGACGCTGGTGGGCGAAGGAATCCGCCCACGGACTGGAGTTCTCCGACTGCCTCGCCCCGCTTGCGCCCCACTCGCGCGACGTGACGTTCTTCGACAACCTCCGCCTCGTAAAAAATCCGCCCTACGTCGTCCCCCACGGCACCCATTACGCGAATTTCCTCTCCGGTTATCCCGTCAAAAAAGAAGCGGTGCCCCAGCTCGCGATGACGCTCGATCAGTATCTCGCGCGCCTGATCAGCAGAGACACCGTGGTGCCCGCGTTGAATGTCGGCCTGCGCTTTGGCGAATCGGCGACGGCCTTGAATGGCACTATCTCATGGGCCAGTGCCACCACGCCCGTGATGCCCGAGGTCTTTCCGGCCCGAGCCTTCGACAGTCTCTTCGACGTGACCGGCAAGTTGCTCGACCGCTCGGTGCTCGACGACGTGCTCGACCAGGCCGGTTCGGTCCGGCGCAAGCTCAGTCGCGACGATCAACAAAAACTCGACGAATACATGGCATCGATCCGCGAGGTGGAGCGCCGCATCGATCAAGCGACCAACGACCAGCGCGTCCCCGGGGCCTGGCGTCCCACGCTGGAGAAGCCCGACATGCCTCGCCCCAAAGACGGCCAGCCGCAGGACATCCCGGAATACATGAAACTCATGGCGGACATCCTCGTGCTGGCCTTCCGCATGGACCGCACGCGCGTCGCCACCCTCCAATACAATAATGACGGCACCAACGGCATGCGCTGCGGCTTCATCCCGGGCGTGCTCAACGAGGAGCACCACAGCGTCTCCCACCACAGCGACAAACCGGATCGCATTGAGGCGCACGTGAAGACCATCGTCTATCACTCCCGCCAGTTCGCCTACCTCCTCGAGCGCATGAAGGCCGCACCGGAAGGCGACGGCAACCTGCTGGATAATTCGATGGCGCTGTTCGGCACCAACTTCATCAGCGGCAACACCCACGACACCTCGAAGCTCCCGCTCCTCCTCGCCGGTCGCGGTGGCGGCAGCGTCAAGCCCGGCAAGATCATCCGCACCGACCAGGACGACGACCGCGCCGCCTGCAACCTCTACCTCTCCATTCTCAACCGCATGGGCGTTCCCGACAAAGCGTTTGGCGACAGCACGCATCCGATCGATCTCGGGTAGCAAACTCCCGTATATCGCACACTCACGCCCTTCCCCTCGTGCACACCCGCTCAATCACCCGCGCATGCGTCCTACTCGTAGCATGCTGTCACGCCGGTCTGGCCGCCGATTCAACGTCCACGGCACACGCACGCAACCCGCTCTACTTTCCCCCGGCCGGCGGCGAGTGGGAGCACGTGCGACCGGCGGCGGTCGGATGGAACGAAGAAAAGCTGCAAGCCGCCCTGACTTTCGCCGGCGAGTGCAACTCGTCCGGCGTGGTCGTTTTGCATCGCGGAAAAATTCTCGCGGAGCGCTACTGGGATCTCAATGCAAGCGCGTCCGGCAAGAAAGACGCCGCAGGCCGCTCCATTGAGCACGTTGCGTCCATCCGGAAAAGCGTGATCGCCATCCTCATGGGCATGGCCCGGCACCACGGATCGCTGCGGTTGGAGGAAACGGTGTCGAAGCATCTCGGCGCCGGGTGGTCCAAGGCCGCGAAGGAACAGGAGCAGCTTATCACGGTGCGCCACCTTCTGACCATGACCAGTGGACTCGCGGATGACATGACCTTCGAGGCGGCCGCCGGGACCCGTTGGCGTTACAACAACGCGGCCTGCGGCCAAACGCTCCTCGTCCTGGCCGCCGCGGAGAAGCAGTCGATCAGCGGTCTGACCCGCACCTGGCTGACGAGCCGCATTGGCATGGGCGATTCAAGCTGGGTTGCGCCCGTCGAGCCCCCGGGCGGCGATGAGCGCCTCCAGTTCTGGACCACCGCCCGCGATTTGGCGCGCTTCGGATTGCTCATGCTCGCCGACGGGAGGTGGAAAGGCGAAGACGTAATCGCGGACCGCGCCTATCTCCGGGCGGCGCTCCAGCCCTCGCAGCCGCTGAATCCAGCGTATGGCTACCTGTGGTGGCGGAACGGGCAGGCCTGGTTCTTGCGCGGCGCAGGCGACCGCACCGAAGGCCCGTTGATTCCCGCGGCCCCCGCCGACCTCTTCTCCGCGCACGGTGCGCAGGAAAAGAAGCTCTACGTCGTGCCCAGCCTTGACCTCGTCGTCACCCGCCTCGGCAAAGTGCCGGGCCCGGCAATCCTTCCGACCTTCCCCAACGAGTTCTGGAAACGGCTGATGGCCGCGGCCCCGCGACCCTAGGAGAATCGCTCCGAGGCCAGCCGATGAAACCCACCCTCAAACTTATCACCGTTAGCCGCGTCTCTTTGAGATATTCTTGGCGAACCGTCTCGCTTTACTCGGCACTGCTATTTGCGCCGTGGACAGCTCTCCACGCCGAAGACACGCCCGCGCTGCGCTTCGAGCGCCACGCGTTTCCCGTGCCGCAGAATATTCCCGCGGTCGAGGCGCTGGACGCGAACGGCGATGGCCAGCGCGACTTGATCGCGGTTGGGCCGACAAAAGTCTGGGCGGTGCTCGCACCGAGTTGGAAGGTCGTCGAACTCGCAGATACCGCGGGCGGCGGAACCATTCATGCGGTCGCGCTCGACGCCGACGGCGATGGCGATCTCGACCTCGCGCTGGGCCGCTCATCTTCGGACTGGATCAGGCACCGGGAGAATGTGACGGCCGGGAACCCCTCCCGTGAACCCACCGGTTCCGACTGGACGGTCGCGTGGCTCGAAAACACCGGACGCACCGATGCGCCGTGGCCGCTGCATGTGCTCGACCGCGAGTTGCACGGCGTGCATGGGGTGTGGCGCGGCGACGTGGATCGCGACGGCAAGCCGGACCTCCTCGCGGACAGCTTTGCCGGGCCGCACCTCAAGGACAGTCTCGCGTGGTTCAAAGCTCCGTTTGGCCGGCACCCCATGCGACGGATGATCGCCACCGGCACCGCCACGGGCCGTCCGCACTATATGGATTTCGCCGACATGAACGGCGACGGCCGCGGCGACGTGCTCCTCGGCGCGTCGGGGGAAGGCAGCTTCACCTGGTGGCAACAGCCGGAGGAACTCGACCGCGGCTGGCAGCGCCACCTCATGGCGATGGAGCCTGGAGCGACGCATCCCCGCGCAGTGGATCTGAATGGCGACGGCCAGCTCGACCTGTTCGCGAGCGCCGGGCACGGCGTCGGCGTGATGTGGTTTGAGGCTCCCCATTGGCGGAAGCACGTCATCGATAACACCGTTCGCGACGTGCACGCCTTCGACGTGGGCGACCTCGATGGCGACGGCGACGTGGATGCTGCGGGCTGCTCGTTTACCCAGATGACCGTGCGCTGGTGGGAGAATCTCGGCGGGGGAAAGTTTCAGCCGCACGACATCGACACGGGGAATCAACAACAGGCTTACGACTTGAAAATCGCCGACCTTGATGGCGACGGCCGCCCGGACCTCCTGCTCGCCGGGCGGCAATCGAAAAACGTCGTCTGGTATCGGCAGCAGTAGGTGCCAGCCTGAATTTTTCACACTCACAGGAGAACTGGAAACCACGCCGCGGATCACACGAGCCGCGCTTGTCATTGCGAGCGCAGCGACGAAGCAATCTATCGAGCTGGATCGCCACGCCCTCGTTCCTCGGGCTCGCGATGACACACAAAAGTATGAAATATGCGGCAGGGCGATTCCTGTGCCACTATACTAATGGATAGCTACCCCGCATTCGCGCGCCCTGTTATTATGTGATGTAGTTTCCCACTGCCGGCCCGGATCGACCCTTCGATGCGGCGCTAAATCCCCCGTTCGGCCCAACGCTGATCCCATCGGTTGATCAGCCCAACCCGATCGAGCTATGACCCGCCATCCCCCATAGAAAATGATCCCACTGCCCCAAGTCGTCCGCGCTCCAGTTCCCCTGATACCCGCCCGCCTTCGCACCTCGGTGTTGAGCCTGTTCTCTCTCACGGTTGCAGCCTGGGCGCAGACGACCGTGCCCCCGACCGCGCCCGCCGACGCGGTGGTCAAACTCGCTCCGTTCGAAGTCAATGCCGAGGACTCCAAGGGCTATGTCGCCACGAATACGCTGGGTGGCACGCGCATCCGCACTGAATTGATCGACGTGGGTTCCGCCATCTCCGTTTACACGCCGGAATTCCTGCAAGACCTCGGCGCATTCGACAACGAAACCTTCCTCGCGTTTGCGGTCAGCGCCGACGTCGGCGGAGCGCAGGGCACTTTTCTCAATGCGAACTCCCAGGGCGAAGAAAACGACAATTTCGGTGCGGGGAACAGCAACACCCGCATCCGCGGTCTCGCCGCGGCGGACAACACGGTCAATTACTTCAAGACCGAGGCGAGCTGGGACGGCTACAACACCGGCCGAGTTGAAATCGTGCGCGGGGCCAACTCCATTCTCTTTGGCCTCGGCAGTCCCGCCGGTATCATCAACGCCAGCACCAACCGGGCATTGAATCGCAATTCCGGAAAAGTCGAATTGCGGTTCGATCAATATGGCACGCAGCGCATGGCGTTGGATTACAACCGGGTGTTGCTCAAAGACGTGCTGGCTGCGCGGATCGACCTGATGGATAACGCCCAGAAATTCCGCCAAGCGTCGGCCTTCAAACACGACCGCAGGGCATTCGCGACCGCCAAATACACGCCCAAATTTCTTCAGACCAAGAGTTCCACTTTCAAACTCGAAGCCTCCGCCGAAGCGGCGGACATCAAGCAGAACACGCGGCGGGGCGCGCCGCCCGTCGACCGCATCTCCTTCTTTTTCCTGCCGCAGTCTCAGGGCGGTCTCGCCGGCAACACCGTCAATCGCAACGACGCGGCCGACCAGCGCTTCCTGTTCCTCGATTCCGGTCTGCCCACGCAGCGGGCCAACCCCCTCATCAACACCGGATGGGGCAACGGCACGACCGTAATGGTCTATGATCGCACGCCTCAGCCCGTCAGCATCTTCGAAAAGGAGATCAATTCGGTGAACGGCTACCGTTTCCTAAACAATCAAATCGTGGTGAATCAGCCGGCATCGGCCAGCGCCAGCGCCACATCGATCAACGGCACGGTGCTGCCCGTCTTCCTCAATGGTGCCGGCTCGTGGGCCCAGATCGTCGGCAAGCCTTTCGCCACGAGTGGCCGGTGGGGCGATCAGGTCCTGACCGACACCACTTATTACGATTTCTACAACAATCTCATCGATGGCGACTCGAAGCGCGAAGCCTCAAAGTGGAAGACGCTGAACCTCGATCTGACGCAGACGTTCTTCAACAATCAGGCGAGTTATAACCTCCAGTATTTCCACCAGGAATTTGAAAGCGACCGTTACGCCGCCCTCGGCGCGAGTTCAATTCTTACCGTCGATGCCGGCAGACTTTTGCCCGACGGATCGCCGAATCCCCGCGCCGGGCGTGCCTACCTCAGTGCCTCTCCTTTCGCGGGCTCGCGCGCCGCCACCGCGGACCGAGACTCCGTTCGGGGCACGGTTTATCTGGAGCACGATTTCCGCAAATATGCCGGCGACGGCTGGCTGGGGAAACTGCTCGGCAAACATTACGTCACCGGATCGTTGGCGAGTCAGGAAGTCATCCAGTCGCGTTTCGATTACATGGCAATCGGCGTGGGCCAGAGCTGGGTCGACAACCGTCTGGTCGATCCGCTGCCCGTCAACCGCGATCCGTTTCCAGCCCGAGCGCGCGTCATCAACCAGTTTTACGTCTCGGGTGATCTCAGCGGAAAGAAGGCGGGCGACAATCTCGGCGTGGCCAACATCGGGCCGGCCACCGTCGTCCAAAGCGGCAGCTACTCCTACCGCTATTTCGACGCCAGCACCGCATCCTTCAATCCGCAGGTGAATCCGGCCGCGACCGATCCGACATTCGGACGCGCCGCTCAAAACCCCGCCAACTACCGTGGCTGGACCACCGGGCCGATCGCTCTCGTGGGGGCCGCGACGGACCGCGCCAGTCGGGACTTTCTCACCCGGACCCGTGACTACTTCAAAGAGAAGACGGACACGAAGTCATTTGTCTGGCAGGGAAAATTTTTCGATGGCGCCGTCGTGGGCACCTACGGCTGGAGACAGGATGACTATCAATCATGGCAATATACGTGGGACCAAGCGCTCCAGTTGCCCGCCGCTTTCAGCGCCGACCGGGCGGCGTTCAAGTTCGCGCCGATCGAGCAAACCGGCGACACCAAGAACTGGAGCGCCGTGCTGCATCTCCACGAGCTGTGGAAAGCCGCGCCGCTGAAAGCGTCGCTGCAATACAACCGGGGCCAGAACACGAATCCCGATCCGGCACGGGTCGGAGTTTTCCGCACTGGCGTGCTCAGCGCCAAGGGCGATACGACGGACATCAGCGTGGTCCTGGCCGACCGGCAGAACCGGATTAATCTTCGCGTCACCAAGTTTGAGACCAACGTGACAAACGCCTCCTCGACGTCGACGCTGCAGAGCCAGAAATTCCTATTGGAGCAGACCTTCACCACTGCCTTCGACAATGTTTACCGCGTTCTCATCGACAAGGAAGCGGGCTGGGGCGTGATCGATCCGGCCCTCGAGTCCCGCATCAACGCCGGCACCGCGACCGCCGCGGACCGCACGACCTACAACAATCAAGTCATCAACGTGCCGCAAAACATCGCCGCCGCCAATGCCTGGCTTGCACTGGAAGCCGGCTTTGCGCAGCGCTTCCCGCAGGCCGTCAAGGCGTGGGCCACGGGCGGCTTCAATCCCTCCACCCGTGACCCGAGCGCCACGTTCTCCTACCCGGAAAACGCCGTGTTGCTCGAGGACAGCATCGCGCGGGGCTACGAATTCGAGCTGACGGCCAACCCCACTAGGAACTGGCGCGTCTCCGCCAACGCTTCGCGTCTGGAGGCGATCCGCGACAACATACCCGGCCCGGAATTTAGCGCGCTGATGGACTATGTCTGGGAGCAGCTCAACGGTCCCGCCGGTCGGGTGCCGTTTGCCATCACCAGTGGAGCGCCGACCGATAACAGCCTCCGACGCTTTTCCGGCTTCTATGATTCCTACCAAACCCAACTCCAGAACAACGGCCAAGCTGTGAAGGAACTCAGCAAATGGCGCTACAGCTTCGTAACGAACTATTCGTTCAGCAGCGGCCGGCTGAAGGGCCTCTCCGTTGGACTGAACTATCGCTACGAAGATCCGAAAGTGATTGGCTACGGGCTCAAGACCGAGGGGACCCGGGTGGTAACGGACATCAAAACCGCCTACTACAATGAAGCCGTGCAAACGTGGGGCCTCTCCGCGCGCTACGGCTTCCGTCTGACCGACAAGGTCAACTGGTCGGTGCAGGCCAATCTGATCAATGCGTTTCAAGGCAACAAGGTCCTCGCCACGAGCACCCAACCCGACGGCTCCCTGGCCCGCGGGATGATCCGGGAAGGCGCGTCGTGGACTGTCAGCAACACACTGAGTTTCTGAGCCGAGTGCGGGCGGCAGCATCCGGTTTCAGTTTCGTCTCGGCGCACCTCTTACCGGACGAAGTCCGATCAGCCCGCCGCGCCGCGCCCAAGCTTTCATCGCGGGCCTCTTGCGGACTGCGGCCGGGTCACGCGGAGTGATCGGTGCCGGGCGCTCTCTGCGGAATTATACTATCGGATAGCTAGCCGACATCCACCTGCCCTGATATTCTCTGGCGACCCTTTACCTCGTTTGGCCCCGAACGACCTTCCGGTGTCGTGCCCATTTCCTCTGTCGCCCCACTGGCGATCAACGTTTCCAAGTATCCCACCCCATTAGAAAATGATCCCCCAACTCCCCACCGTCAGCGCTCCCGTTCCACCCCCGCCACTCGCCCGCCATCGCGCCCGGTTGCTGTTACCGTTCGCCGTTGCCGGTTTTGCCGTTGCGCAAACGACCTTGCCCACCCCGCCACCGGCAGACTCCGTGCAGAAGCTTGCGCCGTTCGAAGTCAGCGCCGATTCGTCGAGCGGCTACGTCGCGACCAGCACCCTCGGCGGCACGCTCATTCGCACGAACCTTTCCGATGTCGGCTCGGCGATTTCCGTCTATACGAAAGATTTTCTCGATGACCTCGGCGCGTTCGACAACGAGACGCTGCTGGCCTTCACGGTGAATACCGACGTCGGCGGCGTGCAGGGCACGTTCGTCAACACCAACTCCCAGGGAGAGGAAAACGAAAACTTCGGTTCAGGGAACAGTAACACCCGCATCCGCGGCCTCGCCGCCGCCGACAACACGTTGAACTATTTCAAAAGCGATGCGCCATGGGACGGCTACAACACCGACCGCATCGACGTGATCCGCGGCGCGAACTCCATTCTCTTCGGCCTCGGCAGCCCGGCGGGGATTATCAACGCCTCCAACTTGCGCGCGATCGATCGCAACAAGGGACAGCTTCAGCTCCGCATGGATGAGTTCGGCTCAATCCGCTCCAGCCTCGACTACAATTACGTGCTCTCCAAGGGCGTGCTCAGCGCGCGCGTGGCCCTGCTCTCCAATGATCAGAAATTCAAGCAGAAGCCCTCGTTCAAGAAAGACGATCGCATCTACCTCACGACGAAAATCGCGCCGCGCTTTCTCCAAACACAGAACTCCACGCTCAAACTCGAACTCTCGGTCGAGAAAGGTGACGTGAAGTCCAACACCCGCCGCGCCCAGCCGCCGATCGATCAGTTGAGCTATTTCTTCCTGCCGAATTCGCAGGGCGGCCTCGAGGGTCACACCGTCAACCGCAACGACCCGGCGGACCAACGCTGGCTCAATATTGGTTTCGGCACGCCTGCGCAGCGCACCAATCCGCTGATCAACAATGCCTGGGGCAACGGCACTGTCGTGCAAGTCTGGGACCGTTCGGCGCAGCCCGTCAGCATTTTCGAGAAAGAGATCAATTCCGCGAACAGCTACCGGATCGCCGGCAACGCTGCGGTGATTAACGTCCCCTTTGCCACCGGCTCCAGCAATACTTCCATCCAAAGCACGGTGCAGCCGGTCTTCCTCAACGGTTTCCGCTCCGCCGCCGCGCTCCAGGGTTTGCCCTTTGCCGATCGTTACCAGGACCGAGTGCTGACCGACACCAGCATTTATGATTTCTACCGCAACCTGCTTGACGGAAATTCGAAACGGGAAGGGCGCGATTGGACCAACGGACGTGCCGAACTCACGCACTCCTTTTTCGACAATCAACTCAGCTACAATCTCCAATATTTTAAGGAGTCTTCGGACTTCGACCGCTACGCCGCACTCGGCTCCAGCTCGAACCTCCAGATTGATGCCGGCAAACTGCTACCCGACGGACAGCCTAACCCGAACGCAGGCAAGGCCTACACTCGCGCCTCGCCCTACACGGGATCGCGGGCGGAAGCCACCGAGCGTGATGCGCTCCGCGGTGTCCTTTTTCTTGAGCACGATTTCACGAAGCGCAATGACGGCAGCCTCTTGCGCTGGCTCGGGCGGCATTTCGTCACGGGAACGTTGTCGCGCCAGGGCGTGGAGAAAAAACGGGCCGACTACCTTTCCAACGCCCTCGGCCAAGACTGGGTGCAGACCCGGCTCGTGATCAACGATCCGGCCCGGCAGGACCAATTCCAGACGCGGGCACTTACGCTGAATTATTTTTACCTCTCTGACAGCTTGGTCGGCAAGCAGCTCGGGCAAAATCTCGGACTGAGCAATATTGGGCCCGGCGCTCCACCCCTCACCGGCACCTACAACTACCGCTACTTCGATGGCAACTACACGACCTTCAAACCGGGCGTTGATCCTGCCGCGACCGATCCGGTCTACGGCCGGGCGGCGCAGAATCCCAACAACTACCGTGGATGGACCACTGGCCCGATCAAACTGTATGGTGCGCAAACCGATCAAGCCTCGCGCGATTACCTCACCCGCGTGCGCGACTTCTTCAAGGAGAAGGTGGATTCCAAAGCGGTGGCGTGGCAGGGTAGCGTGCTGAAGGGCGCGCTGGTCGGGACCTACGGTTGGCGTGAAGACGAGTATCGCTCGTGGGTATACTCGTGGGACGAACAGTTGGTGAACGCGGCCGACTTCAAGCCGAACTTGGCGCGATTCGAATTCGCGCCCAGGGAAAAAATCGGCCAGGCCTCGAGTTGGAGCGGGGCGCTGCACGTCGAAAAAATTATTCCGAAACTGCCGTTCAAAGCTTCACTGCTCTACGCGAAGGGAAAGAACACCAACCCCGATCCCGGTCGCATCGATGTTTTCCGTCAACCCGTGCTCAGCGCGGCGGGTGAAACCACCGACCAGAGCCTTGTGCTTTCGACCCGGGACAATAAATGGGTCCTCCGCGCCACGCGGTTCGAAACCAGCGTAAAGAACGCCTCTTCCTCCTCCACTCTCCAGACCCAGAAGTTTCTCCTCGAACAGGCCTTCTGGCAAAGCTTCGACGGCGTATATCGCACCGTCATCTCCAAAGAGACCAACTATGGCTCGGTTGATCCCGTATTGGTTTCCGGCGCCGCTGCGGGCACCCTCACTGCCACCCAACAAGCGCGCTACAATGCACAACTGGTGAATATCCCGAGAAACATCGCGGCTTCGAGCGCTTGGCTCGATTTCGAGAAACGCTTCGCGCAACAATTTCCGGCGGCAGTCGCCGCTTGGCTCCCCGCCGGCGGCACGTTTCCCGGCTCCACCGCCAGCCCCGGGATGCGGTGGGCCTACCCGGAGAACGCCGTGCTGATTGAAGACACGATTTCCAAGGGCACCGAAGTGGAACTGGTCGCCAATGTGACCAAGAATTGGCGGCTCGCAGCCAACGTCTCCCAAACCAAGGCCGTCCGCGACAACATCCCCGGCACCCAGTTCGCGGAAATCATCAATTTCATCTACAAGGAGTTTCAGACTGACGCCGGTCGCGTGCCGATCAACGCCGACACCAACGGAGCCCCCAGCAACAACAATACTCCTCGCGAACGCTTCAACGGCCTCTGGGATTCCTATCAGGTTCAACTGCAAAACAACGGGCAAAGCGTGCGGGAGCTGAGCGAGTGGCGGTTTAATACCCAAACGAACTACACGTTCGACCAAGGCTCGCTGAAGGGCTTCTCGGTCGGCGGCAACTATCGCTACGAATCCCCGAAGGCGATCGGTTACGGTTACAAACTCAGCAGCACGGGCGCAACCGCAGTCGACCTCAGCAACACCCACAAGGATGAGCCGCATCACACGTTTGGCCTCACCATGCGCTACAAGCGCAAGGTCTCAAACCGTGTCTCCTGGTCCATCCAGGCCAACATTTCCAACATCCTCCAGTCCGGCGACAAAGTGTCGCTCACCGGCACGCAGCCCGACGGCTCAATCCGCACCGGCATGATCCGCGAAGGCCGCAGTTGGGCGCTCACCAACACGTTTGATTTCTGATCTCTCCAAACCTCGCTCCCCATCCCCAAACCCTCCGTCTTCCCCATGCAGAATAAACTCCCCTGTCTATTCGTAATCCTTGTCGCGTCACTCATCGGTCTGAACGCGACCGCACAAACCGCCACGACTTCTGCAGCCCCCACCGTCTCCGCAAACGCGGCCGTCAAACTCTCGCCGTTCGAAGTCCGCACGGACACTGACACCGGTTATCTCGCCGCCGGCACCTTGGCGGGGAGCCGTCTCAACACCTCGCTGATCGACACGCCCGCATCGATTTCAGTGATGACGCGCGATTTCATCAATGACATCGCCGCCACCAACGTCACCGAAGCCCTCACCTACGCCCTCAACGCCGAGCGCGACACCAGCGACGGCACCGGCAATCCCACCGGTTCCGGCGATCTCCCGGTGTCCATCCGCGGCTTCGGCAGCTCCAGTCTCGGTCGCAACTATTTCCAGTGGGGCCTGGAAAGCGATACCTACAATACCGAGCGCCTCGACTTCTCCCGCGGCCCCAACTCCATCCTCTTCGGCACCGGCGGCCCTGGCGGTATCATCAATACTACGACGAAGCGCGCCGGGTTCGGCCGGACCACCACGAGCGTCGGGCTCCGGGTTGCCGCCTGGGAAGACTATCGAGCCACGCTCGACGTAAACCGCCAGCTGACGTCGACCTTCGCCCTCCGCCTCAACGCCGTCCGGCAAACCGCGAAGAGCTGGCGGGACTTTGTCTCCAGCGATCGCAAGGGCCTCGCCCTCGCCGCCACCTTCCGCCCGTTCAAAAACACCGAGATCCGGTTCGACGGCGAATACGGCGAGTTTGATCGCATCCTCACCAATCCCTACCTTCCCGGTGACACGGTCACGCCATGGCTGGCCGCCGGCAAGCCCGTCTCGTCCACGCTCGGCACCGCCGTGGCCGGCACCATCCGCAACACCTCGCGCGTCTATGTTTACGACGCCGCCGCCCGTTCGGTGCAGAGTTGGTTCGGCACGGTCGCCACGAATGCCGCGGGTTTCACGGGCACAGGTCGCAGCCTGACCAACTTTTCAGTTGTCCCTTTGAAGGCGAACCTGAGTGGCACCGGAAATCGTTCCGACAGCCAGTTCCATAGCGCCTCCGTCTTTGTCGAACAACGCGTCGGCGATCTGTGGCTCGAAGCCGCCGCCAGCCGCCAAGACTCGGGTCGTCTCTGGCTGACCAGCGCGAACTTTGGCGACGTCGTGGTCCGGGCCGACCCCAACGCCCTCCTGCCCGACGGGCGCGCCAATCCCAACGTCGGCAAGCTCTACATCGAGACGAATGCCCAGCAACAGAACATCGACAGCGTGGTCGACGACTTCCGCGCCACCGCCGCCTATACCCTCGACCTCAACAAACACAGCACGTGGCTCGGAAGCTACTCGGTGACCGGTCTGCTCAGCCGCCGGGTCAACAAGGCGACAGGCGACAATCTTTTCGAGGTGAACACGACCCCGGTCGGCGACGCCAATTATCCGCGCAATCTCGGCAACGCCAACAACCGCATTTACCGCCGCACGTATCTGGATCCCTTTGGCTCGGGCACCAAGGGCGGCGGCGACGTTCGCGACTTCCCGTTGAGCTCGGGCGGCATCACGTCTGGTTTTTCCCGTATTCAGAATCAAGGCACGCGCACCCGGGAGAACCTCGACTCCCGCATGGTCGCCGGCCAAGCCAAGCTCCTCAAAGATCGCCTCGTCGTCACCGGCGGCCTCCGCCACGACAAACAGGAAAACTTCGCCGGCACCTCGGTGGCCGACGCCGTCACCGGCGTATTTCCCCTCCAAACGCTCAACCGCACCTCAACCGACTTCGAGGGCGACACCAAGACGTTCGGTCTGGTCCTGCACCTGACAAAGTGGGCCTCGGCATTCTATAACAAGTCCGACAATTTTGTGCCCCAGAGCACCCTCACGATCCTCGGCACCCAACTCGGTCCAAAATTCGGCAAGGGAAAAGACTTCGGCCTGAAATTCCGCCTCTTCGACGGACGCGTTTACGCCGCTGTCACCCGCTACGAAACCAGTGAGGTCAACCGCCAGAACTTTGCCGACGGCAATCTCGTCAACGCGATCAACGAAATCTACGAGGCTGTGGGCGACGCCACGCGTGTCTCCGGCCCGACCTCGCGCGACGGCATCGACACCGAGGGCAAGGGCCACGAATTCGAAATCACTGCCAATCCTACGAAGCAGTGGCGTTTCACCACCAATTTCGCCGAAACCAAGGGCACGCAGGCCAACAACCAGCCGCGCCTCCGCGCCTACATCGCCGAGCGCCGCGCCGGCTGGGCCGCCCAAGGGACCCGCGCCCTCATCGCCCCGATTAGCGGCGTGCCCGCGACCGATCCGACCACCGGCGGCCCCTCGACCGTGGCAACCGCCCTCACCACGCTAGACGGCTTCATCACGAACATACTCGGCGCCAACGGCGTCACCCGCCGCCAGATCCGCGAGCACACGGGCAGTTTGTTCACCGCTTATACGTTCAAATCCGACAGCAAGTGGCTCAACGATTTCACCGCCGGTGGCGGCATCCGCTACCGTTCCTCCCCCGTCGTGGGCTACGTCAACGGCATCGATCCCATCCGCGGCAAGGGCGACACCACGGTGAATCTACTCTTCCGCAAATCCGCGCCCGTTTTTGGCCGCCGGGTCCAATTTCAGGCCAATCTCGACAACGTCCTCAACGTAAACGATCCCATCCTCGTGGATGCCGACATCAACGGCCCTAACCGCTTCCTCTATCCCAATCCTTTTGCTTGGAAGCTTTCGGCGACCGTTGCGTTCTAAAGCATGTTTATTTCCCGCTCCAGGTGGTTGCCACTCGTCGCCGCAGCGTTCGCCGTCCCGGCACACACGGTTCTCGCCCAGCCCACGCCGAAAAAATTCAAGACGGCGCCGGGCTTTGCCGTTGAGCAAATCTACGCCGTGCCGCGCGATTCGCAGGGATCGTGGGTCGCGCTCGCGCCCGACGGTGCCGGCGGCTTGCTCGCATCCGACCAATACGGCCCGCTTTACCGTCTGACCCTTCCGGCGCAGAAAGGAGAGCCCGCCACCGCGAAGCCGGTGCCCATCGCCATCGGCGGCGTGCATGGGCTGACGTGGGTTGGCCGCGATCTCTATGCGGTGGCGGGACAGAAGAGCGTAAGCCCGACGGGTCTCTACCGCCTCCGCGACCAAAATGGAGACGGCCAACTCGACGACGTCCAACTCCTACAAGCCCTCGACGGAGATGGCGAGCACGGCCCCCATGCCGTGATGCCGTCACCTGACGGCCGCTCGGTATTCGTCCTCTCCGGCAACGCCACCAAACTTCCGCCGCTCGCCCGGTCGCGCGTGCCGCAACTCTGGGGCGAAGATGCGCTGCTTCCGCCCTTGCCGGCCGTCGTGGGCAGCGAAACCAAAGGTCGGCTCGGCGGCGGCTGGATTTGCTGCACGGATTTGGACGGTCGCTCGTGGGAACTCATCGCCGCAGGCTTCCGCAACGCCTACGCATTCGCAGTCGATCCCCGCGGGGAATTGTTCACGTTCGATTCCGACACCGAGTTAGAGATCAACTTGCCGTGGTATCGGCCTACGCGAGTTCTTCACGCCGTGAGTGGAGCCGATTTTGGGTGGCGCCGCGGCCT
>CAMBVX010000054.1 GCA_945871085.1 Opitutus sp. GAS368
CTCTGCCTTTTCGTCGGCACGCGCCACCCGCACACCGTCTGGAGCGCCGACCGCACTTACGATCCCGCCACGGTCAAGATTCCGCCCACGCACGTCGACACACCGGTCACCCGTGAAGAGCGCGCCAGTTACCTCACCGACGTCACCAAAGCCGACACCCTCCTCGGGGAAGTCCGCGCCCTCGTCCGCGAAAACCTCTCCCTTGACACGCTCTTCATCTACACCGCCGACCACGGTGCCGCGTGGCCGTTCTCCAAATGGACGCTCTACGACGCCGGCATCCGCACGTCGTTGCTCATCGCGTGGCCCGGCCAGCTGAAGCCCGGCACCACAAACGACGCGATGGTGTGCTGGCCCGACTTGCTCCCGACTTTCATCGAACTCGCCGGCGGCCAAGGCCCCGCCGGAATCGATGGCCGATCCTTTGCCGGCATTCTGCGCGGCACCGCCACCGCGCACCGCGACCGCGTCTTCGCCACGCAAAGCGGCGATGGCGATATGAACGTCTACCCGATCCGCGCCGTCCGCATCCGCGATTGGAAATACATCCGCAATCTGCACCCCGAGTTTCAGCAGCACACGCACATCTCCCGCTCCGCCGGTCCGAGCGGCCTGGTGTATTGGAAAACCTGGCTCGCCGCCGCCGACTCGAATCCCGCCGCCGCCCTCACGGTGAAGCGCTACACGACCCACCCCGCCGAGGAACTCTACGACCTCGCCGCCGATCCCTCCGAACTTCACAACCTCGCCGCCGACCCGCGCCACGCCCCTCGTCTCGCCGGACTCCGCGCCGACCTCGACGCGTGGATGAAGCAACAAGGCGACACTCAAACCGTTTTCGGCAAACCACTCCTCCTCGGCGAACCCGTCACGATCCTCACGCCCGGTAACGCCAAAAAAAAATAGCTATGAAATCAGTTCACCCCCTTCAACCGTTCCGCACCTTCCTCACCGCTCTCGCCGGCCTCGCCGCGCTGGCAGTCACCTCCTCCGCCGCGACGCCAACGCGCCCCAACGTCATCTTCATCCTCGCCGATGACCTCGGCTGGGCCGACACCACGCTCTATGGGCACACGAAATTCCACCAGACACCCCATCTCGATCGTCTCGCCAAACGCGGCATGACCTTCTCCCGCGCCTACTCCGCGAGTCCGCTCTGCTCTCCCACGCGCTCCGCCGTGCTCACCGGCCTCAGTCCCGCGCGCACCGGCATCACTACGCCCAACGGCCACTCGCCCGAAATCGTCCTCCAGGCCACCGTCGGCGCCACCGGCCCCGCCACCATTCCCGCGGTTATGCCGAAAACGGTCACCCGCCTCGCCACCACCTATCACACCATCCCGAAATCCCTCAAAGCCGCCGGCTACGCCACCGCCCACTTCGGCAAATGGCATCTCGGCGCCCCGCCGTATTCGCCTCTCCAGCACGGCTTCGACGTCGATCTCCCTCACTGGCCCGGTCCCGGTCCCGCTGGCAGTTTTGTCGCGCCATGGAAATTCAAGGACTTCGACGCCGATCCCGGTCAGCCCGACCAACACATCGAAGACCGCATGGCCAAGGAAGCCACCGCCTTCATCGAGAAAAACAAGGACCGCCCGTTCTTCGTAAACTACTGGATGTTCAGCGTCCACGCGCCCTTCGACGCCAAAAAAGCCCTGATCGAAAAACACCGCGCTCGCGTCAACCCCGCCGATCCCCAGCGGAGCCCCACCTACGCCGCCATGGTCGAGAGCATGGACGACGCTATCGGCACGCTCCTCGACACCCTCGACCGCCTCAAGCTCGCCGACAAAACCATCATCATCTTCGCCTCCGACAACGGCGGAAATATGTATAACGTCGTCGACGGCACCACCCCCACTAGCAACGCCCCGCTGCGCGGAGGCAAAGCCACCGTCTTCGAAGGTGGCGTGCGCACGCCTCTCGTCATCGCGTGGCCCGGCCTCACGACCGCCGGCACGCGCAGTGACGCCCTTGTGCAGAGTGAAGACTACTATCCGACCCTCCTCGCCGGCCTCGGCCTGCCGAGCGCGCCCGGCCAAAAATTCGACGGCACCAGCATTCTCCCCGCGCTCAAAGGCCAGCCGTTCGCGCGCGATGCCGTGTTCACCTACTTCCCGCACGCTCCCGGTGTGCCCGACTGGTTGCCGCCCGCCGTCGCCGTCCACCAAGGCGACTGGAAACTTATCCGCCTCTTTTTCGCCGGGGAAAACGGCGCCCATCGCTACCACCTCTACAATCTCCGCACCGACCTCGGCGAAAAAACCAACCTTGCTGCCCAGGAGCCCGCCCGCGTCAAAGCCCTCGACGCCCTCATCGAAAAATTCCTCGCCGACACCCAGGCCGTCACGCCCGTCCGCAATCCCGCCTTCAACGCCAAAACCTACCGCCTCGCCGACGAGGGCAAGCAGAAGTCCGACACAAAGCAGAAGACCGACACCAAGAAAAAGAACCGCCCGGCCGCGCCATGAAGCGTCTCGGTGCCTTCTTCCGCGCACTTCTTGCAACCACGATCCCTGCCTCGAACCGCCCCCTCTCCCCGCCATGAAACCCCCGCCCGCCGCCGTCGCCCCGTCTGCGCTCACCCGCCGCACCTTTCTCCACCATAGCGCGGTCGTCGCCGGCGGCCTCGCATTCCCGACGATCATCCCGTCGTCCGCGCGCGGCGCCGCCGGTGCCGTGCCACCGAGTGAACGCATCACGATCGGTCTCATCGGCAAAGGCGTCATGGCCAACGGCCACCTCAAATTCCTGGCCCACCGCGACGACGTCGAACTCGTCGCCGTCTGCGATGTCGACCGCTCCCGGCGTGAAGAAGGCCGCGCCGAGATCGCCGAGATCAACGCCGATAAAAAACCCGTCGGCAGCTATCAGGGCTGCACCGCTTATAACGACTACCGCGAAATTCTCGCGCGTCCCGACATCGACGCCGTCGTCATCGTCACGCCCGACCACTGGCACGCCCTCATGGCCATCGACGCTGCCAAAGCCGGGAAAGATATCTACTGCGAAAAACCCGTTTCGATGACGATCCAGGAGGGCCGTCGCACCGCCGAGACCGTCCACCGCTACGGCCGCGTTTTTCAAACCGGCACCCAGTATCGCTCGATCCCCGACGTGCGCCGCGCCTGCCAATTCGTCCGCGATGGCCGCCTCGGCAAAGTGAAATCGGTCTACGCGCTCTACAAAACCATCCGCCCCCTCATCTCCGGTCCGCGCTTTAAATCCGTCGCCGACATCGTCAACGCCGACCGCTGCGGCGCCGCCTACGTGCCGATGGATTTCGCGTTCCCCGCCCAACCCGTGCCCGAGGGCCTCGACTGGGCTCTGTGGGTCGGCCCCGCGCCGTGGCGCGACTACCACTCCATTTACCACACCAACCCCAAGCCCGGCGTCGTGCCGTGGAGTTTCTCCGACGCGTTCGGCGTCACCTCGTCCACTCAACATTTCTCCCACTCGTCCGATGTCCTCCAATGGGCGCTCGGTTTCGAACACACCGGCCCCGTCGAAATTTTTCATCCGAGCACCCGCCACTTCCCCACGCTCACCTGCCGCTACGCCGACGGCACACTCCTCCACCTCCTCGAAAACTGGGAGCAGATCAAAACCGTCTACCAAGCCGTGCCCGCCGATGCCCGCATCGCCGGCGCATTCGGCGCCGTCTTCGTCGGCGAACGCGGCTGGCTCACCTCCATGTCGACCGGCGGCCGCATCGAGGGCGGGCCCGATTCGCTCTTCGCGGAAATGAACTTCACGCACCGCCGCGACTTCAGTGTCGGCTCCAACAATCACCACGCCAACTGGCTCGAGTGTATCCGCACGCGCCAGACGCCCAGTTGCGACGCGGAGACCGGCCACCGCTCCGCCAGCCTCGCCCACCTCGTCAACATCGCCTGCTGGACCGGCCAGACGCTCCGTTGGGACCCGGTCCGCGAAGTCTTCCCCGACAACCCCGCCGCCAATCGCCTCCGCGCCCGCGCCATGCGCGCACCGTGGCGCGTTTGATCCCGGCCGCCTCCCTCTCACTTCGATGAAATCTCACCTCCTTCCTCTCGTTCTCCTCCTCGCCGCCGGCCTGCCTTCCTTCGCCGCCAGCCGCGTCCCGCCCACCACCGAAGAAATCGCGCTTATCACCGCAGCCCTCCCCGCCTCGGCGCCCGCCACGCCCGCCAAGCCGCGCCGCCTCCTCATCTTCACGCTCAACGTCGGCTACCCCGGCCACGCCTCCATCACGCACGCCAGCGCCGCGTTCACCCTCATGGGCCAAAAAACCGGCGCGTTTGAAACCGTCGTCAGCGACGATCCCGTCGTCTTCGAGCGCGAATCCCTCCGCCGTTTCGACGCCGTGTTCTTCAACAACACCGTCGGCAATCCGTTCACCGATCCCACGCTGCGCCGTAACCTCCTCGAATTTATCACCGGCGGCGGCGGCCTTCTCGGTGTCCACGGCACCTCTGCCGCGTTTTCCCGCTGGCCCGGCGCCATCGAAGACTGGCCGGAGTTCGCCAGCATGCTCGGCGCCCGCGGCGTCATCCACAAAGCCGCCGATGAACCGGTCACCGTCAAACTCGACGACCCCGGTCATCCCGTAAACCGCGTTTTCGCCGGCCGCGGCTTTCCCTACGCCAACGAATTTTTCCGCTTCAAAGAACCCTACTCCCGCGACCGCGTCCGCGTCCTACTCAGCATCGACACCGCGAAGACCGACCTGACCTCCGGCCCCGCCCGCCCCGGCCTCGTCCGTGCCGACGACGATTACGCTCTCGCCTGGGTCCGCCACTACGGCCTCGGCCGCGTTTTCTATTCCACCATCGGCCACACCCCGAGTGTTTTTTGGGATGCGAAGATGCTCCAGTTCTACCTCGCCGCCGTGCAGTTCGCCCTCGGCGATCTCCCCACGCCCACGATTCCGAGTGCGAAACTCACCCCCGCCATCCGCGCCCAGGAGAAACTCGGCTGGAAGCTCGGCATCGAGGCCTACACGTTTCACAAATTTACCTTCTTCGAGACCATCGAAAAAACTGCGCATCTCGGCCTGCCCTTCATCGGCGGCCTGAATTTCCAAAAAGTCAGCAAAGAGATTCCGAAGAACTTCGACCCTAATCTCAACGACGAGGAACTCCTCGCGATCCGCCTGAAACTCGATGCCCACGGGCTGCGCCTCCTCACGTTTTTTATCCAGAACATTCCGAACGACGAGGGCGCGTGCCGCCGCATTTTCGAGTTCGGGCGCAAGATGGGCGTCGCAACGTTTCTCTCGGAGCCAAAGCTCGAAGCCCTCCCGCTCATCGACCGCTTCTGCCAAGAATACGGCATCAACGTCGCGCTCCACAACCACGCGCAAAAAGCCTCGCCCCACTACTGGAATCCCGAGGGCGTGCTGAAAGCCTGCGAGGGCCGCAGCGCGCGTATCGGTGCCTGCGCCGACGTCGGCTACTGGCTCCGCTCCGGCATCGACCCGATCGCCGGCGCCCGCCTCCTCGGCGCCCGCCTCCTCATTGTGCAAATGCACGACCTCAACTCGGTCGCGGCCGACGGCCACGACGTGCCCTGGGGCACCGGCGTCGGAAAATCCGCCGAATTCCTCCGCGAGCTCCATCGCCTCAAGATCAAGCCCGCCATGATCGGCCTCGAGTATTCCTACGACTGGTTTGAGTCGCTCCCCAAGATCGCCGAGTGCATCCAGTTTTTTAACACCACCACCCTCGAACTCGTGCGCTGAGTCGCCCTTCACCATGCCCGCTCCCCTCGACGACGCCTTTTCCGCCCTGCGCTCCTACGACCAGGGTTCCTCGCGCGCCGCGCTCCTCCCCATCGACGAAGCCGTCGTTGCCGCCCTGCCCGACCCCACCGCCCGCCTCGCGCTCGAGCAGCGCCTGCTCGCCGCGCTCGCCTCCGGCGGCTCCGTCGTCGCCCTCGAATACCTCTGCGGAAAACTTACCTTGATCGGCTCCGCTGCCACCGTGCCGGCCCTCGCCGCCCTCCTCGAGCGGCCCGCCCTCGCCACCGCCGCGCGCAACGCCCTCGAAGCCTCGCCCCATCCCGAAGCTACCGCCGCCCTGCGCGCGCAGTTGCCGAAGCTCGCCGGCCTCCCGCTCCTCGGTGCCGTCCAATCCCTCGGCATCCGCCGCGATGCCGCCGCCGTCCCCGCCCTCGCCGCCTTGCTCGCCTCCCCGTCCCCGGAAGTTTCCCGCGCCGCCGCCGCCGCGCTCGGCGAGATCGGCACGGCCGCCGCCGCCGCCGCGCTGCGCGATTTTTCTGCGCGCGCCCCCGCCGCCGGGGCGCCCGCCCTCGCCGATGCCCTCCTCGTCTGCGCCGAGCGCTTGCTCGCCGCCGGCGCGCGTCCCGCCGCCCAATCCCTCTACCAGCTCCTCGCCACCGCCGCCCAGCCCGTGCACGTCCGCCTCGCCGCCACCCGCGGTCTCACCACCGCCTCAACCCCATGAAACCGCCTCGTTTGCTCGCCACTCTCACTTTGCTCCTCGGCCTCGCGAGCACGGCCGCCCTCGGCGCCACCCCACCCCCGCGACCCAACATCATTCTCATTCTCGCCGACGATATGGGTTACTCCGATCTCGGCTGTTACGGCGGCGAGATTGCTACGCCGCACCTCGATCGCCTTGCCGCCGAGGGCCTCCGCTTCACCCAGTTCTACAACTCCGCTAAATGCGAGCCCACCCGCGCCTCGCTCATGAGCGGTCAGTATTGGCAGGATACCGGCCTCGGCGTGAAACGCGGCCCCACGATGGGCGAAGTGCTCCGCTCCACCGGCTACGCCACGTTCGCCGTCGGCAAATGGCACCTCGACGGCAACCCCGTCGACCGCGGCTTCGACCGTTATTTCGGCCACCTCAGTGGCGCCAGCGACTACTTTAAGGGCAACGCCTCGCACCACCTCGACGCTCAGCCGTTTCGTCCCGCCGCCGACGGAAAATTCTACACCACCGACGCCAACGCGGACTACGCCATCCGCTTCCTCGCCGATTCCCGCCGCCAGCAACCCGACCGCCCCTTCTTCCTCTATCTGGCTTTCAACGCGCCGCACTCGCCCCTCCAGGCTTGGCCCGAGGATATTCGCAAATACCGCGGCAAATACCTCGCCGGCTGGGACCAGCTCCGCGCGCGGCGCTACGAGAAACAGCTCGCCCTCGGGATCATGAAAAAGGAGTGGGCGCTCTCGCCGCGCCCCGCGACGATTCCCGCCTGGGCTTCGCTCACCGCCGAAGAGCAGGACTTCGAAGATCTCCGCATGGCCACCTACGCCGCGATGGTCGATCGGATGGACCAAGCCGTCGGCCGCGTCCTCGCGAAACTCACCGAACTCGGTCAGGCCGAAAACACCTTGATTGTTTTCCTCAGCGACAACGGCGCCAGCCCCTTCGACCACGGCGCCAAACGCTCCGTCGCCCAACTCACCGCCGGCACGGGCAATCTCAACTACGGCCTCGGCTGGGCCCATCTCAGCACGACTCCATTTCGCCACTACAAACGCAACATGGGCAACGGCGGCAGCTCCACTGCCTTCATCGCCCACTGGCCCGCCGCCCTCCGCCAGCCCGGCACACTCACCGACCAGCGCGCTCATCTCATCGACTTGATGGCCACGTTCGTCGACGTCTCCGGTGCAGCTTGGCCCGCCGCTCACGCCGGCCACCCCCTCGGTCCGCTCCCGGGCAAAAGCCTCCGCCCAATCTTCGCCGGCGCGGCTCGCCCGCCTCACGAGCAACTTTTTTTCCACCTCTTCGATCATCGCGCCGTCATCGCTGGCGATCTGAAACTCGTCGCCGACTGGGGCCGCCCGTGGGCGCTTTACGATCTCGCCGCCGACCGCACCGAGCTCCGCGACCTCGCCCCGCTCCAACCCGCTCAAGCCGCCCGCCTCGCCCAGCTCTGGGACGACTGGGCCGCCCGCGCAAAACCGCCCGTGCGCTCCGCCGGCGGCGAGCCCACCTACCGCCATCTCCACGACGCGCAGGAAAAATTCGTCGGCGGCGGCACCGACACCGGGGCTGCCCCCATGGCCGCACCCGCCCGGAAAAACAAGCGCACCAAGTCGAACTGACTCCGCCGCTCCCGCCCACTTACGCACGCCCACCATGCCCCACCCCCGCCTCGTCCTCGCCGCTCTCACCACGCTCGCGCTTTTCGTTCTCGTCTCCCGCGCCGCCACTCCCGCGAAGCCCAACGTCCTCTTCATCGCCGTCGACGATCTCAACGACTACATCTCGCCCCTCAACCGCCACCCCGGCGTTAAGACTCCGAATCTCGACCGCCTCGCCCGCCGGTCCGTCACCTTCACCAACGCCCATTGCGCCGCGCCCGCCTGCCACCCGTCGCGCGTCGCCGTCCTGACTGGTGTGCATCCCGCCACCTCCGGCCTTTACCGCAATCTCTTTGGCGCCCATGGCCCGCGTTGGCGCGACGAATCCCCCGCGCTGAAAGACGCCATCGTCCTCACCCAGCACTTTCGCAACCACGGCTACCGCGCCGCCGGCGCCGGTAAACTTTTTCACACGCTCCAGTGGACGCCCGGCGATTCCCAAAACGACCCGGCCGCGTGGGACGACTACCGCGGCGATCCGCTCGACCCCATTTCCCCCGACTGGGCTCGCGCGAAATTTGAGTCCGATGCCGAAGCCGGCCTTACCCCCGGCCGTCCGCTGGGCCCCAATCAGCATTTCGGCGCCGCGCCACTCGCCGGCACCGACGAGCAAACGGGCGATCACAAAATCGTCGATTGGGCCGCCGCCCAACTCCGCGCTCCACAGACCAAGCCGCTCTTCCTCGCCGTCGGTCTCTTCCGCCCCCACATCCCCTTCGAGGTCCCGCAAAAGTGGTTCGATCTCCACCCACTCGCCGACATCATATTGCCGGTCACCCAAGCAAACGACCTCGCCGACGCCCACGATCACGGTCGCCGCAGTTGGCACCAGTGGGTCGTCGAAAACCGGCAGTGGGCGAAACTTATGCAGGGCTATCTCGCGAGTATCAGTTATCTGGATCACCAACTCGGTCGTCTGCTCGACGCCCTCGACGCTTCGCCGCTCAAGGCCAACACCATCGTCGTCCTCTGGAGCGATCACGGCTTTCACGTCGGCGAAAAAGAGAACTGGGAGAAATTCGCCCTCTGGACCCAGACCACCCGCGTCCCGCTCTTCATCTCCGCCCCGGGCCAAAGCCGCGACGGCCAGCGCTCCGCGCAACCCGCCACGCTCACCGATCTCTACCCGACGCTCTGCGAACTCGCCGGTCTCCCCATCCCCGTCCAATGCGACGGCACTTCGCTCGTCCCGCAGCTCCGCGATCCCGCCGCACCGCGGGCGCGACTCTCGCTCACGTCCTTCAAATTCGCCAAGGAGCCCGCCGCCTCGCACGCCGTCTCCGATATGCGCTATCGCCTCATCCGCTACGGCGATGGTTTTGAGGAGCTCTACGACCGCGACACCGATCCGCACGAATTCACCAACCGCGCCGCGGACCCCGCCCTCGCCACCGTGAAAACCCGTCTCGCACTCGGCCTCCCGACCCACGCCGCTCCCGATCGCACGATCCCCACCGACTCCGCCTACCACCTCCGCCCCGCCGGTGCCGGCAAAAAGAAAGCCGCCAAATAATCGCCCTCTCCATGAAAGCCCTTCGCCCCGTCATCACCATCCTCGTCGGCTCCCTCCTCGCTGCCCACGCCTTCGCCGCCGCGCCCGCCAAGCCCAACCTCATCGTCATCTACACCGACGACCACGGCTACGCCGATCTCGGTATCCAAGGTATCTACACCGACCTCAAGACGCCGCACATCGACGCGCTCGCCCGCAGCGGCGTCCTCGCGAAACACGGCTACAGCACCGCCCCGCAATGCGTGCCCTCGCGCGCGGGCCTGATGGTCGGAAAATTCCAAGCCCGCTTCGGCGTCGAGTCCAACGGCGACACGCTCGAAGGCTTCGACCGCGAGACGACCTTCGCCACCCGTCTCCAAAAAATCGGCTACGCCACCGCCCAATTCGGCAAATGGCACCTCGGCCCGACCGCCGAAATTACGCAGCACGGTTTCAAACACGTCTTCAGCCAAAACAACGGCTCGTCCTTCTCCGCCAACATCACGCTCGACGGCCAAGACCGCCCCATGGGCAATCTCCCGGCGGAGCTGTATCACGTCGACGGGTGCAGCCGCGCCGCCGCCTCGCTCATCGAGCGCTACAAGAGCGATCCCTTCTTTCTCTACGTGGCTTACCGCGCGCCCCACGTCCCGCTCGACGCGCCGAAAAAATACCTCGATCGCTTCCCCGGTGAAATGCCCCAGCGCCGCCGCCAAGCGCTCGCCATGCTTTCCGCCGTGGACGACGGCGTCGGCCTGCTCACCACGACGCTGAAAAAACACGGCCTCACCGAAAACACCCTCATCTTCCTCATCGGCGACAACGGTGCGCCGCTCAAAATCACCAAGCTCGACGCCCCCGGCGGCGGTCCGGGTTGGGACGGCAGCCTGAACACTCCGCTCAACGGCGAAAAAGGCATGTTGGCCGAGGGCGGCATGCACACGCCGTTCGTCGTCGCGTGGCCCGGCACGATTCCCGCCGGCCAAACTTATCTGCATCCGATCAGCGCGCTCGACGTCGCCGCGACCGCCTGCGCTATGGCCAACATCTCCACCCAACCCGGCGACCTCGACGGCGTAAATCTCCTGCCCCACCTCACCGGCAAGCTCACCACCGCGCCGCACGACGCGCTCTACTGGCGCTGGGTCGCACAAGCCGCGATCCGCGAAGGCAACTGGAAACTCCTGCGCGGCGGCGACCGCGAATACCTCTACGATCTCGGCACCGACCTTGAGGAGAAACACAACCTCGCCGCCAAACACCCCGACATCGCCGCGCGCCTCCGCGCCAAACTCACCACTTGGAGCAACGGCCTGAAACCGCCCGGCCTCGCCACCGGCCCCATGGCCCCGACGTGGCACAACTACTACGATTTCTATCTCGACGGAAAACCCCTCTCCGCCGCCGCAGCGGCCGCCACCGCCGAAGACGACGCCGCAAAATCCGCCCCGACCAAAGGCAAAGCCCGGAAACAGAAAAAACAATGACCGCACCGTAGGGCGAGGTCTCCGACCCGGCCTCCCCGCCCCCGTATCGCAAGGCTCACGACGCAGCAGTTCATGATTTTTGTGCGCGCAATCGGGTCGGTCGTCGGGGCCCTTAAACTGCGCAATTGATCCCCGGTCGGAAAGCGCGGACGCTTCGGCCCATGCCTCGGTGCTTCCCGGAGGCTATTCCCCCCTGACTCCATGCGTCCCACCTTTATCCTCGGTTTATTTTGGTCCCTGTGCGCGTTGAGCCGCGCCCAAGAGCTGGCGCCCGACGCGGTGTTCTTCGGCGGTCACGTCGTCACCGTCGACGCGACCTTCAACGTGCGGGAAGCGTTCGCGGTGCGCGGTGGGAAAATTGTGGCGGTCGGCAGCTCGCGCGAAATCCGGGCACTCGCGCGGGACGGCGTCACGGCGGTGCGCGACCTCGGCGGGCGCACCGTGCTGCCGGGGCTGATCGACTCACACGTGCACGCGCCCGCGGCGGCGGTGTTTGAATTCGACCACGAGATTCCCAGCATGGAAACGATTCGCGAGGTGCTAGACTACATCACGGCCCGCGCGCGGGTGGTCCCGGCCGGCGGGTGGATTTCGCTGCAACAGGTGTTTATCACGCGGTTGCGCGAAGCGCGCTTCCCCACGCGGGCGGAACTCGATGCCGTGGCTCCCCGTCACGCGGTGAATTTCCGCACCGGTCCTGACAACATGCTCAACACCCTCGCGCTCCAAAAATGCGGGTTCGACCGCACGTGGACCGTCCAGGACGGCGGCCCCGGTTATCTCGAAAAGGACGCCGCCGGCGACCCCACCGGCCTCGTCCGCGGGCTCGCCCGGTATATCAAAATGCCAACGACGGGCCGCATGCCGACCGAGGCGCAAAGCCGCGAACGGTTGCAGGCGCTGTTCCTCGATTACAACCAGACGGGTTTCACCGCGGTGTGCGACCGCGGGGCGACGCCGGAGTCGATCACGCGCTACGCACAGCTGCGCGCAGACGGTGCGTTGACGCTCCGCGTCGCGCTGTCGCAGACCTTTCCCACCGTGGGCCCGTTGGCCGGAATCCTCGCGGCGATCGACGGCATCGCGACGAGTCCGCTCCGGGCACCGGACGCGTGGCTCCGGCTCATCGGCACCAAGGTCTGGCTCGATGGCGGCATGCTCACGGGCAGCGCCTACTTACATCAACCGTGGGGCCGGAACGAAAACTTCGGCATCCGCGATGACACTTACCGCGGCGTGCTCAACGTCCCGCCCGACCGGCTGCTCGCGATGGTGCGGCGAGTGGCCCACCACGGTCTGCAATTCACGGCGCACGCCGTCGGCGATGCGGCCGGTGATGTCTTGCTCGACGCCTACGAGTCGGTCGACCGCGAGCAACCGATCCGCACGCTGCGCATGGGCATCACTCACTCAAATTTTATGACGCCCGCCAGCATCGCGCGCTCGGCGCGACTCGGCGTGGTGCTCGACGTCCAGCCAATCTGGTTACACCTCGACACCCGCACCCTCGTGCAGCAATTCGGCTACGACCGGCTGCGCTGGTTTCAGCCGTTGAAGAGTATTTTGGCGGCGGGCGGGATGACTGGCGGAGGTTCGGATCACATGCTGAAGATCGGCGACCGCCGGGCGATCAACCCCTACAATCCCTTCCTCGCCATGTGGACGACGATCACACGGCGGGCGAAGTGGTATGAAGGCCAACTGCACCCCGAGGAAGCGCTCACCCGGCGGCAGGCGATCGAGTTCTACACGCGTAACAACGCCCATCTGTTGTTTTGGGAAAAAGAACTCGGCTCCCTCGAGCCGGGCAAGCGCGCAGACTTCATCGTGATCGACCGCGACCTCCTCACGTGTCCGGTCGACGACTGGCCGGAGACGCGCGTGCTGGAAACGTGGGTTGAAGGTCGCGCGGTGTTTCGGCGGAACGCTCCGTAATTCAAATTCGCTTTCGAGATTAGCTTAAATTGCTTGGAGGTCGGAGCCCGCTTGCGGGCGATTTTGTGGATGGCAAACCATCTGCTGCCAGCAGGCGCCGCCCTTCGGCCGACTACATGGGCGGGAGGGCTGAACCATTCGCGTTGAACGTTGAGCGTTCCGCGCCTCGTGGCGCGGTGTGCCTCCAGCGTAGGGCGGTAATGAATCTCCAACTCGTCGGGCCATCCTTGGCCAGCGTTGCCGGCCCATCCTTGCCCTTGGGAATGGGCGACTGCTTGTGAAACGGCGCCCTGGCCTGCTCAACCGACAACCTGCAGCTCTCCCGCAAGTGGACTCCCGAGCAGATTGAAGCAGCGCTGGCAGCATACGGCGCTGGCTGGAAAGAAATGAAAACTGTTCCTTTCACCGATGTATGGACGACACCGGACGGTCTGCGCGCGATCTACCTCCTCACCACACTGGAGATTCAAACTCCGGCAATTGTGACGGCGGTCTCGCTTACGCTGAAGGACGCCGACGCCAAGACTAAGGCCATCCCGAAATTCTAAGACTATGCTGACTCATCCGCTCTATTTGGTGGCGATCATGGCCGCGTTCGTCGTGGTCCTCGCGATTATCGTCGGGGTGCTCAAGAAGCGTAGCACCACCGCGCCCAGTGGCTCGGATGAGATGACAGAAACGGCTTATGCGGACTGGTTGAAGGCAAATTCAAAACGCGCGTAAGCAACCCCGCCGCCCTCGTTCAAAAACTCTGGGATTTCTGCAACATCCTGCGGGATGACGGCCTGTCCGATGGCGATTACGTGGAGCCGTTGGCCTTTCTGCTGTTCCTGAAAATGGCGTATTTGGGACGAGGGCGCGAGAGGGCGAGGCAGCAGCGATTTACGAGAGTCAGGCTCACAAACGTTCTCCGCAATGACCGTTTGCGGCATCCGAGGAGAATCCTCCCTTCCACGAGGTTTCTTGCCGGCGAAGTCCAAAACTGCGATCGCGCTTTTCCACCCAGCCTGTTCGTAACTGCCGGCCAATTCCATGATCTACCCACGGGGGATTCCCTGAACTTCCCGCTTCACCTCCGCGCCGGCATCGTCACGTTTTTTCCATGCCCCTTTGCTTTCGTTTGCCCCCTGCTTTCGTCCTCGGTCTCGTTCTGATTCCCCTACTCCCATCGGCCCACGCCGCCTTCCCGACGCCAACGAACAATCAGGAAATCACTGACAAACCTCTCTCAGACCCGGCGACCTTGATCGCGCAGATGCACCTGCCGCCCGGGTTCAAGGCCACGCTCTTCGCCGCGGAGCCTGATGTCCAAAATCCTATCGCCATGTGCTGGGACGAACGCGGGCGTCTGTGGATCGCGGAGAACTACACTTACTCCGACAGCAAAGAGCGTTTCGATCTCAAGCTCCGCGACCGCATCGTCATCTTCGAGGACACCGACAACGACGGTCGTTTCGATCAGCGCACCGTCTTCGCCGAGGATCTCCAAATGCTCACCAGCATCGAGCGCGGCTTCGGCGGCGTCTACGCGATGTGCCCGCCGCATCTCCTTTTTATCCCCACCGAAGGCGACAAACCCAGCGGTCCGCCGCAAATCCTCCTCGATGGTTTTAGTACCAAGGCCGCCAGCCGCCACACCTTCGCCAATGGTCTCAAGTGGGGCCCCGACGGCTGGCTCTACGGCCGCGTCGGTATCAGCAGCACGAGTTGGGCGGATGTTCCGGGCATGCCGCAGGCCAAGCGCTCCCCCACCGCCGGCGGCATCTGGCGCTATCATCCCACACGGAAAATCTACGAGCCCTACTGCCACGGCACCACCAACCCCTGGGGCATGGATTGGGATCAACACGGCGAAATGTTTTTCATCAACACCGTCATCGGCCACCTCTGGCACGGTATCCAAGGTGCCCACTTCAAACGCATGAGCGGCGACGATCCCTACCCGCGTATCTACGAACTCATCGATCAACACGCCGACCACTACCACTGGGACAGCGGCGAGGTCTGGACCGATGTCCGCAAGCTCGGCGTCACCGCCGCCTCGTCCCGCGTCGGCGGCGGCCACGCTCACGTCGGCCTGATGATTTACCAGGGCACAAATTTTCCGCCCGAATATCGCGGGCAAGTTTTCACGACCAATCTCCACGGCCGCCGCGTGAATATCGACCGCCTCGAACGCCAGGGCAGCGGCTACATCGGTAAACACGCGCCCGATTTCATGAAGACGGACGACCCGTGGTTTCGCGCCATCGAGATCCAGGCCGGCCCCGATGGCGGCGTGTATATTCTCGACTGGAGCGACCTCGGCGAATGCCACGAAAACGACGGCGTCCACCGCACCTCCGGGCGTATCTACAAAATCACTTACGGCGACGCCATGCGTCCCAAGGAAACCGATCTCACGGGACTCACCGCCGAGCAACTCGTCGCCCTTCAGCCGAGCGCCAACGAGTGGCTCGTGCGCATGGCGCGCTGGGAACTCCGCGAACGCGCCCGCCAGCAAAACGGCCTGCCCGCGCTGACGCAGCTCCTGCGCGATCAGTTCGCCGCCGCGCCGACGCCCGCCAAACAGCTCGCCGCTTATTGGACACTGGAGCAGATCTCCGCCTTTGCGACCGACGCTGCCGCGCCCGTCGCGCCCGTGCTCGCGGCGATGCGCACGAGCGCCAACGAACACCTCCAGCGTTGGGCTGTACCCTCGACACCAGCGACCGAACAAAACACCGCGAGCCCGTTTCTCCGTCTCGCCCGTGCCTCCACGTTACCGTCGCTCGCCCCCGACGCCCGCGCCCAACTCGCCGCGCTTCTGCTTTCCCACCCCGCAGACGCCACCGACCACAATCTCCCTCTGCTCTATTGGTCCGGCATCCGCGATCTCGCCCCCGCGCAACTCGTCGCGCTCGCGGCCGCGTGCCGGATTCCCCTCGTGCGCCAGTTCATCGCCCGCCGCGTGACCGAGGACATCGACCAAGCCCCCGCCTCCCTGAACGCCCTGCTCGCGCTCAACGCCGACGGTCTCCCGGCCGATATTCTTCGCGGCATGCACGACGCGCTCAAGGGCTGGAGCAAAGCCAAGAAGCCTGCCGCGTGGGACGCCTTCGCCGCCCGCGTCACCGCGCTTCATAACGAGACGCTCACGAAATCGCTGCGCGATCTCGAAGTCCTCTTCGGCAACGGCCGCGCCCTCGCCGAAGTGCGCGCCATCGCGCTCGACAACAAAGCCAGTTCCGACAATCGCCGCGCCGCGCTGCGCACGCTGATCGAAGCCAAGTCCCCCGACCTGCGCAAAGTCTGCGAATCGTTGATCGGCATTCCCGCGCTCAGCGTTGCCGCGATTCAGGGCCTCGCCTCCTTCGACGATCCCGCCGCCGCCGACCGCATCATCGCCCGCTACAAAAACCTCTCGCCGCACGAACGTCCGGCCGCGCTCGCCGTCCTCGCGTCCCGTCCCACGTTTGCGAAAGTCCTCCTCAATCACGTGGAAAGTCCCGTCGAACAAATCGTGATTCCGCGCTCCGACCTCACACCCGTCCTCGCCCGCCAAATCCGAAGTTTCCACGACGCGGCGCTCACGCAGAAACTCGCCGAGGTCTGGGGTGAAGTCCGCGAATCTTCCGCCGAAAAACAACAACTCATCGCCACGCTCAAGGCCCAGCTCACGCCCGAGTTCATTCGGGCCGGCGATCCGAGCCAAGGCCGCCTCATCTATGGCTCCGTCTGCGCCGCGTGCCACAAACTCTATGGTGAAGGCAACACCCTCGGCCCCGATCTCACCGGCAGCGGCCGTCACGATATTGGTTATCTCATCGAGAATATCGCTGACCCTAGCGCCGTCGTCTCTGCGGACAATCTGATGACCGTACTGACACTGAAAGACGGCCGCGTGCTCAACGGCGTGTTGAGCGCCAAATCCGAGCGCACCGTGACCGTTAAGACGATGGACCAGGAAACTCGCATTGATCGCGCCGAGATCGCGAAGCAGGAACAACTCCTCGTGAGCATGATGCCCGAAGGCCTGCTCACCGCCCTGACCGACCATCAAGTCCGCCACCTCATTGCCTACCTGCAGACAACCGCTCAGGTGCCACTGCCGAAATAGTTCGCTCCCCTTTTTCCTTGCTCCGCCCCGTCGCCGCCCCGTCGCGCTTCGGTCCTCTCTCGGCTCTAGCCGCTCGCCAAAGCCGCCGCCGATGACGCGAAAGCCGCTCGCGCCAAAGACAAAGTCTGGAAGCAAAAAAAGGCCCCCTGACCACACCGTAGAGCGCAGCGCAGTCTCCGACCCGCCTTGTCAGCAGGGCCTGCCTCAAGCCGCGAGGCCCCGGGCGAGAAAGTGACGGTCGGAACTACTTTGAGAACCGCGAGTTCTTCTTTGATCGGTCGTGGATCGGCGTGTTTAAGCCGGCATTTCCTTCACTTTCAACACTGGGTTTCCCTTGGCGGGCGTTACGCAGCATATCCCCTGAATGTGAGGTTATCGAGGTGGGCGAGGTGCACCTCCGCCTTGGCAAAGAGTACGATTTTCCCCGCATGCAGGTCGGTGCGCGCGCGGAGGCGCGCACCTTGTCGTTTTCAACTGTTGTATCCACGATAGCAAAACTCGGCCGGAAGTTACACCGGCGCAGATCGAGCTGCCCGTGGCCGGGTGCATCTTGCAGATGCCTCGCGGCTGCGGTGGCGAGAGGTTGGCTGACGCGGAGCTACTTCCAAATTCCCAATGCCCAGTTGACGACCGGGCTCTGCGGATGGTTTACGATGATTTGGAGGCCGGTGCTGAACCCGGAAGGAAGTCGCACGGGAACCGTGAGTACGGGGAGCCCACCGAGACTTGCAGGTGCGGTGAGCGTGATGACGCGGCTGCGATTTTCGAGGGTGCATTCGGCCTTCGTGAGAGCGGGGCAAGGCGTCGCCGGAAGCACGAGAAAATCGTAGGTCAGGAAAAATTTAGTCCACAGCAGACGCACGGTGGTGAGACCGAGCAGGGCGGAATCGAGCTGCGCCGTAGTAAGCGCGTGGACGCGGTTGAGACGCTGCCAAACGACCGGGTCGTAGCGGTCGCGGTAGCGATCTGCCCAAGATTTGTGAGCCTCCCATGCTTCGACCGCGACCGTCGTGTGGTAGGCGTCGACGGCCGGGGCAAAGCCATGGAGCAAATCTTCGCGCGTGGCGGCATCGGCGGCGGGAGCAAGACGTTCCGCCGCGAGACGGCAGGCGTCAGCGACGGCGGCATCGACGCCGGGCATGGCGAGGTAACAACCGCGGAGCGGGCGCTGGAGGCTACGCAAACCGGTGAGCGCGCTGATCGCGAGGCGCAGGTCGGTGGCGTTGGCGGTGAACCACCCGGCGGTATCGAAGGTGGGCGAAAGGGGGAACGCGTCACTGATCCAAGCATCGCGCGGGGTGACACGAAAACCGTAGAGTCCGCACCACGCGGCGGGCACGCGGATGGAGCCACCGGTGTCGCTGCCGAGCGCGAGCGGCACGATGCCGGCTGCGACGGCGGCGGCAGACCCGCTGCTCGAACCGCCGGTCGTGCGGCCGGGAAACCGGGGATACTCGCAATCGCCGTAGTGGGGGTTTTCGCCGGTGATACCGTAGGCGAATTCGTGGAGGTGAGTTTTGCCCGCGAACACGGCGCCGGTGGCGCTCGAGGCGCGCACGAAGGCACCGTCGAGGGCGGGCGTGTCACGAACCTCAGGAAGGAACGTGGAACCGGCGAAGGTCGGCAGACCCGCGGCGTCGAAGAGATCTTTTGCGAAATAAGGCACGCCGGCGAGCGGGCCGTTGGTGGCGCGAGCAGCGGCGAAGGCCTCGGTCAATTTTTCCTCTGGCAAGACGACCGCTAGGGCGGCGCGTTGTTGGTCGACCGAGAGCAAGGTGGCGGCACGACGGTGCAGTTCACGCGCGGCGTCGGCGGGGGAGAGATTCTGCCAGTCAGCGAAATTCACCGAGGACGCATTGCAGTGCGGCGACTATGACGCAACCCTGCGGTGTTGAGGCTCGCCGAGGAGGGCGCGGCCGAGCCAACTGGGAGCATGTTATCTGTCGGTAAAAACTGTGGGTTGATGCTGGCGCTACTGATCGCGGTGGGTTGCGCACGGGATAAACCAGTTGCCGAGACAGTGCCGAAGCCGCCAGCGCTGCAAAAAGTTATTTTTCAGAGTGACTGGTTCCCCCAGGCCGAACACGGCGGATTTTACCAGGCGCTGGCGAAAGGGTTTTATCGGCAAGCCGGCCTCGATGTGGAGATTCGGTCGGGCGGACCGGGGGTGGGAATCAAGGTGCCCGTTGCGACTGGGGAGGTTGATTTCGGGATGAACCGCAGCGACGACGTGATGGTCGTAGCGAGTCGCGGTTTGCCGTTGGTGATGGTGGCCGCCGTGTTTCAGCACGATCCGCAGGCCCTGATGGTGCATGCGGAGAGCCCGGTAAAAACGTTCAAGGATCTCAAAGGACGCTCGATTATCGCGTCAGTGGGGATGACGTGGATCCCCTACATTCAGGGAAAATATGGGATCAAATTTAACCTGAAGCCCAATACCTACGGCGTGGCGGCGTTCCTCGCCGACAAGACTGCGATTCAGCAGTGCTTCATCACCAACGAACCGTTTTACGCGCAACAACAGGGCGTGCGGGTGCGCACGTTGCCGCTCGCGGCGTCGGGCTACGATGTTTACCACACGATTATTTGCCGGCGGGATCTGGTGCGGCAATCGCCGGATTTGGTGCGGGTATTCGTGGCGGCATCGCTGCGGGGCTGGCGCGACTATCTCGATCAGGATCCAAGTCCGGCGCACGACCTGATTCTCCAACGAAACGCCCAGATGTCGCGTGAGCTCCTCGATTTTTCCCGGGGTGAGCTCATTTTGCGCGCGCTGGTGACGGGCGAGCGTGCACTCGGCGAGGACGTCGGCCAACTTTCGCTGGGGCGTTTGGCCCAACAGTTGGATGTGCTGCTTGAACATAAGGTCGTGGATTCACCCGTGGCGATCGGCACGGTGGCCACGACAATGTTTTTGCCGCCGGCGGGGCGATGAAAAACTTTGCCTCGTCGAATGAATGCGAGAGGCTCTGGACCTATCGATATTATGAATCCTGAAGCCAGACTCGCCCAGCTCGGTCTCACACTCCCGAATCCTCCGGCCGCCGCCGGTGCCTATGTGCCCACCGTGCGCACGGGAAACCTGCTGTATTGCGCGGGCACGATCGCGGTCTTTAACGGTCAGCAGACTCACGTCGGCCAAGTGGGCAAGGAGCAGACCGTCGAGACCGCGAAGAAGGCCGCGGAGGTTTGCGCCCTCAATACTTTGGCCAATATCAAAGCGGCGGTCGGCTCCCTCGACAACGTGACCCGCATCGTGATGGTGAATGGGTTCGTGAACGCGGTGGATAATTTCTCGGACAGCCCGGCGGTGATCAACGGCGCGAGTGAATTGTTTCTCGCGGTTTTTGGTGAAGCCGGAAAACACGCGCGGGCGGCGGTGGCAGTGAACGGCCTGCCGCGCGGGACGACGGTCGAAGTGCAGGTGGTGGCCGAGGTGAAGTGAACGAGGAGTTTTTTTTCAGAAGATAACACGGATGCGCACGGATTCGGAGACGGAGCCACGCAACGCACGGACAGCGGAGAGACCCGCGAGGCACGCGAATGAGGAGAAAGCCAACATTTGAGCGAGTGAAGGCGCAGAACAGACAGCAGGAGCGAGCTCCACCGAGCGCCGCACAGATTGGGTGGTTGAACGCGAGGGCTGAGTCGGCACTCACGGAGGCGGCGAAGCGGTTTCCGCCGGGGCACGCCGATAAAATCTTGCGACGATGAGCGCATTGAAGCCCTCGCCACGACAGGCGCGCGACAAATCACTTCAGGGCTTCGTGCCTGCTGCGACCACAACTCACCCCAGCTGTTTCACCAGCACCTTGGCGTTACGACCGCTCTCTTCGTAGAGTTTTAGCCGGGCGTCGGGCAGAACCTCTTTGGTCGCTTCCTCGAAGCCGACGACGTTGGTGAAAAAACCGAAGCTCTGGGTCGAGAGCGCGATGACGGATTTCACGCCGCGTTCTTTGGCCTGCATGCACGCATACTCTACCATTTTCTTACCGATGCCGCGGTTGTGATAAAACGGCATGACGTAGAGCGAGCCGACTTCGGCCAACTGCGGTTTGTCAGGATAAAAGTAAAGGGTGACGACGGCGATGATGTTCTCATCGATTTCGAACACGAAGAACTGGTCGATGTTCTTTTCGATCGCCTGCTGCGTGCGGTGGATGAGCTCCTCGCGACGCACGGCGGCGCGCGTGAGGTTGTAGATGAGTCGCACGTCGCTCTTCCTCGCCTGACGGATCTGCTGGTAGTCGTTGCCGTAAACGAGTGAACCCACGCCATCGCTGGAAAAAATCTCGTTGAGCAGACCGTCGAAAACGCGCCCGTCGACGATGTGCACGCGGGGCGTGCCAGTCTCGATCGCCTTCACGGCGTGCTGGGCTTTGCTGAGGCTTTCCGGCGAGATGCGGCTCGGCTCGATTTCGAGGATTTTGCGCAACGCGTCGATGGAGATGTCCCGCCGGATCGCGTCGTCAATTTCGAGGCCGGCTTGGGGCGTCAGATAAATGATCTTGGTCGCATGCAGCGCTTCGGCGAGTTCGGCGGCGAGCAGGTCGGAGTTGACGCGGAGGGACTTGCCGTCGGGGCCGAAGCCGATGGGCGACACGACGGGCACGATTTGTTTTTCAATTAGCTCACTCAGGAAATCGCGGTCAATCCGTTCCACTTTGCCGGTGAGTTGTTGGTCGACGCCCTTGATAATCCCGAGGGGCAGAGCGCGGACGGCGTTCGTCGTCGCGCACTTCAATGTGTTTTGCGTGAGGCCTTCCACAAGGGCATGGGAAACGCGGGACGAGGCACGAATCGCAAGGTCGAGCGTAGCCGGATCGGTGATGCCGGTGCCGTCGGCGTTGCTGATCGGGATTTTCCGCATGGTCGAAAGTTCGACGATCTGCTGGCCGATGCCGTGCACGAGCACGACCTTGATGCCGAGCGAGCGGAGCACCGCGATATCGACGAGCAGGTTGCCGAAATTTTCGTCGGCGATGATGGCTCCATCGATCGCGATGATGAAAATTTGTCCCTGAAAACGCGGGACGTATTGGAGAATGCCGCGGAGGTCCGTGGGCTTGATCATCGTTGCGTTGGCGGACGACGTGGAGGAGGACGTGGTGTTACCGTTACCGGTGCTCATCAGTGGTTGGAGCGAATATGTCGACGATGCCACGCGGCACGTCAATGCACTTGCAGCGCCCAAGTGCGCGACGAGCGCTGGCCCGCGAGGGTAATTCGATAGGAACCGGCCTTCAGGGTGCCGGCAGGAATTGTGAGCAAGATGACGCTTTCGCGCGAGCGCGCGACGAGGTCGCCCGCAAGGAGCTCGAAGTCCGGGGTGATGATAATCTCAGCGTCTTTCACGTAGAGCGCGGCTCCCGCGAGTTGCTGTTTGTTGTCGGGCAGCGTGCACGTGAACTGGATCGCGTAGGATTGCACGGCGCTGATGGAAGGTGCGGCGGTGACCGCAATAATTTCGGAGGGGAGGAGGGGCTTTTGGACGAGAGTCGAAACCAAGGCCGAAGGGAGGCCGCCGAGGGCCGCCATCGTGGTCGCGGCGGTAGCCCCGCGCAAGGGGTCGGCAGGGCGTTGAGCGGCAAGGGTGAGGCGCTTGTAGCCCGCCGACAGCAAGCGCACGACGTTAGCGCGCTCCTGCGCGTCCTGATAAGGGCGATAGGCCGGACCGGGCTTGCGGTAGTAAAGGGTGAGAAACGTGTAGGGCACGATCACGAGCGCGATCGTCAGGACGATCCACTTCATGGGCCAAGGGCGGCGGGCGTTGGGTGCGGAAGACATCAGGTGAGCCCACGATTAACCGGTCCCGCGGGCGGACTCGCAAATAAATTTGCTCCGGCCCGCGCGGGGTGTTTCGTTGCCCGACTTCATGAAACTCTGGTCCCAGTATTTTATTCCTACGTTGAAAGAAAGCCCGGCTGACGCCGAAATTGCGTCGCACAAGCTGCTCATGCGTGCGGGGCTCGTGCGCAAACTCGGCGGTGGCCTCTACACTTATATGCCGCTCGGTTTGCGCGTAATGCAGAAGATCACTCAAATCTGTCGCGAAGAGATCGAACGTGGCGGGGGGATCGAACTCGAGATGCCGCACTTGCATCCGGTGGAAAATTGGCAGCAGGGTCCGCGTTGGGCAGCGGCGCGCGAGATCATGTTTCGCGCCGACAGCGCCGGCGAGGGTAAGCGCGGGCCGCGTGAGCCGGAATTTGTGCTCGGGCCGACGCACGAGGAGGTCATCACGCCGCTCGTGAAACAGGAGATTTCCAGTTACCGGGATCTCCCGAAGAATTTCTTCCAAATTGCGACCAAGTTCCGCAACGAGATCCGGCCCCGTTTTGGTCTGATGCGCGCACGCGAGTTCGTGATGATGGATGCCTACTCGTTCGACACCAGCGACGACGGCGCCATCAAGAGTTATCTGGCGATGAAGGCGGCGTATGAGGCATTTTTCCGTCGGATCGGCGCGCACGCCATCGCGGTCGAGGCCGACACGGGGGTGATGGGCGGGAGTTTTTCCCATGAGTTCATGGTACCGGCCGAAATCGGCGATGATGATGTGATTTACAACGAAGAGAGCGGTTACGCGGCGAATCGCGAGAAGGCGACGAGCGCGCTCGTGCCGGCGGATTTGGTGGACGCGGCTCCCACCGGAGTGCTCGAGGAGTTTGCGACTCCCGGTGCGGTGACGATCGCGGCGCTGGAAGCGGCGCCCTATGCGGTGCCGGCGAACCAGCAGTTCAAAACACTCGTTTATATGGGCGACGGAAAGCCGTTCCTGGTGATCCTGCGCGGGTCCGACGAATTGGAAGAGGCAAAGTTGGGTTCACTGGGTTTCACCCTTTTCCGGCCCGCAACGTCAGATGAAATCATTCCTGTCATGGGCGCGAAGCCCGGCAGCCTCGGGGCGATCCGGGGTTCCCTGGTGGATGCGGCTGCCTTTGCCGGTATCTTCGCCGACCATGCAATCCGCCTGATTGGCAATGGCACGACGGGTGCGAACAAAGACGGAATCCACGTGCGCAATGTAAACGTCACACGCGATCTCGCGGTCACCAAGTTTGGTGATTTCCGACGCGTGCGTCCCGGTGAACCCGATCCGAAATCCGGTCAGCCGCTCAAGGTCCGCCGCGGGATCGAAGTCGGACATATCTTCAAACTCGGGACCAAGTATTCGGAAAAATTCGGGGCCGTGTTTACCGACGATCAGAAGCAGTCGCATCTCATGGTGATGGGCTGCTACGGTATCGGCATCAGCCGCACGATGCAGGCGGTGATCGAGCAGAGCCATGACGCCGACGGCATTGTCTGGCCGTGGAATGTCGCCCCGTTTCACGTGCTGATCTGCGTGCTCGATCCCCAACTGCCCGAAATGATGGATCTCGCGAAGAAACTCGCCGCCGCCGCGGAGAGTGCGGGGGCCGAGGTGATCATCGACGATCGCGCTGAACGTCCCGGGGTGAAATTTAAGGATGCCGACCTAATCGGTATTCCGCTGCGTCTGACGATCGGCAGCAAAGGATTGAAGGACGGCATCGTCGAAATGAAATGGCGCTCTCAAAAAGACGTGACGAAGGTTCCGTTGACGGAGATCGAGGCGAAGTTGGCCGCGACCGTCGCCGAGAAAAGGGCCGCCGCTGCCCTCTGACCATGCCGGATCGCCCAACACGCACCTCGCCGTCAGAACTCGCCGTCACCGAGCTTCAGCTCGACGGGGTGTGGCGGGTCGTGGTGCTGAACGATCCGGTCAACCTCATGTCCTACGTCGTCCTCGTCTTCAAGAAAGTGCTTGGTTTCGACGAGCCGACGGCCCGCAAGCACATGTTGGAGGTGCACGAAGGCGGACGGTCGGTGGTGTGGGTGGGTTTGCGCGAACGCGCGGAAGCCTACGTTTTCACGTTGCAGCAATGGCATCTCACGGTGGTGCTCGAATCCGATGAAGCGCATTGAGGTCAAACTGAGTCTGCCGGTGGTCGCGCCGTTGCTGGACGTGATCCGTGAGCTCGGCGATGGGCTGCGGAAAAATCTGGCGGCGCCCCTGGCGTTGACGGATCTGGACGAGGAGTTTCGGGATGCGTGGGTAAGCGAACTGCTTGTGACGCAGTCGGGTGATGTCGACGTGCTGCTCGCGTTGTTTGACGGCGAGTTCTTCACCGAAGGCGTGGTCGCATTTGATGAGGAGAACGCGGAAATGATCGTGCGGGCTTGTGCGGCGGTGCGGTTGCGGGTCCGCGAACATTTTCTTCTACCCATGGGTGACGAGGCACTCGAAACGGGCGAAGTGGATATGATGAAATTCGCTGAGCCGGTGCGGAAGGCGTTCATGTGCTACTTATTTTTAGCCACGGTCCAAGAGCTGATCATCCAGCATCTGGACTCAAGTATCCTCGAATCGTGATTCGCATTTGACGACGAGGGAGCGCGTCCTACGGTGGACGCTGACACCCTGCAGTGTTCGAGGTGCTTTCAATAACTGCTCTTTGCCTTAGAATTATTACGGGAGCCAAAACCGTCGCGGAAGATGCTAGGCCGTCCATCGGAAAGCAGACGCTGCGGAGGAGGCGCCCACCTTAACCTAAAAAGGTCCTGAGCCTTTGGGCATACGGCACAGGTGGGGTGTCACT
>CAMBVX010000055.1 GCA_945871085.1 Opitutus sp. GAS368
CGCACTTCGGCGACGAGCTGATCGAGGGTCAGGGACATCGGAGGAAAAACAGGCGGAGGCCGCCGCAATTGAACTCTCGCGTTCGCGGGGATGACGCAGGCCCTTTTCCCGATTTCGGACCAAACAACGGAGTAAAAGATGAGCAACCCGACCCCGCGCTCGGTCTCCCGACCCCGCGCTTGGTCTCTGATTTGGGTCGGTCTTTCCTGAAGCCGCGAGCTGGCTGGTTCAGGGGACCCAGAATTCAAACGTCGAACCCTGGCCGAAGCTCGAAAACACCCTGATTTCGCCGCCCATAGCGTGGACGAGTTTGCGGCTGATGGACAGGCCGAGGCCGGTACCCGCCTGAGACAACACCCGGGGGTTCGGTAATTGCACAAACGGCTCGAAGATCGACTCCAGTTGATCAGCGGGAATTCCGGCGCCGGAATCCTGCACTGAAAAATAGAGCCGCGGCACGGTGCCCGCCGTGGTCCACGTGGTGATTTTCACGCCGCCCGTCTTGGTGAATTTCACCGCGTTGCCAGCCAGGTTGACGAGCACATGCCGCAGGTGCGCTGCATCGCCGTTCCACGCGAACTCGGGCGCGACGCGGGTTTCGAGGTTGAGTGCCAGTCCCGCCTGCTTCGCGGTCGGGTCAAGAATCGTAACCACGTCTGCCGCCAGCAACGCGGGACGGAAGGACCGGCGCTCGATCGTTGCGCCGCCGGCCTCCAGCTTGGAATAGTCGAGGACATCGGAGATCACGGACATGAGGACTTGGCTTGCTTTTGAGAGGGTGCGCAACGTGCGCTCATCCATTTCGGTCTTGGCCGTGGGGCTCATTTTCAAGAGTTCGGTGCCCGCGATGATCGAAGTGAGCGGCGTGCGCAGTTCGTGGCTCACGGTGGCGAGAAATGCCGACTTGGCGCGATCGGCCCCCTGAGCAGAGACCAAGGCGGCTTGCAGCTCCTGCGTTCGGGTTTGCACCCGCGATTCCAGCTCTGCCAGCAGTAATTCGCGCTCGGTGTGCTCTGACTGCAGCCGCTCAGCCATCACGGAGAGATCGTGGATGAGCTCGTTGAACTCTCGCGGCAGTTCGAGCCCGCGGGATTTGTCCAGCTGGCGGAGGTTGACGACGGGATCCCGGGCAAACGCCAACAGCCCACTCCAGGCGCGCAGAAAATTGCGAATGGACCACGCGGTGAAGAGCACCGCGACCAGGGCCGCCAGCAACGCGACGGCCACCAAGGCGAAATAGCCCGTGGTGACGGGCAAAAGGATGTCACTCGACCTCCGCTGCACGGTAAGGGTCCAGCCGGTGCGCGGCACGGCGACGCTCACGGAAAGGAAGCTGAATCGCTCGCCTCCGATCTCGGCCGTATAACGGGTGGGTTTCCCGGCGTTGGCGGCGCTGATCAGATCGCCGATTGCGGTGCGGGCCAACGGCGTGAGGGGCGCATAGCCAAAATCGGTTCCGCTGATCACCTTGAGCTTGCGGTCGGTCAAGAGCACCCGCCAGGCATCGCCGGAGGCGTTCACCCGCACTAGGTGATGGAGCGTGCTCACGTCCCACGAACCTTCGATGAGGCCGGTGCGGTCGCCCGCGTGATTGATGACCGGAGCGCTGATGGCACAAAGGATGTCTTGGCCGAGGCCGCGGCCCTGGAAAACGCCGGAGAAATAGGGCAATCCCGTGCTGAGAGGGACGGAAAAATAGTCGCGGTCGGCAATCGACCGAACTCCGGCGGCCAGTTGCGCCCCCCCGGCTTCGCCTCGCATGGAGGTGGCGATTATGGCGCCACTCGTATCAGCCGCCAGCATGGAGATGAACTGGGGTGCGTGGGCGTGGGCGACCTTGAGGTCTGCGGCCACGCGATTATCCAGCTCCATTTTGGCGAGATACCACTGTCGGGCGGCGGTGATGACGACCGCGTCATAGCCGATTTCCAATTCAGTCCCGATCGTCAGCGCCAGATTCTCAGCCGTGGCCGTGAGATTGTTGCGCGCCTCCATCAACGCGCTTCGTTCAAATTGCCGGGCCGCCAGCAAACCGGCGATCAACACCGGAAACGTTCCGAACACCAGGTAGCGCTTGAGCAGGAAATCACGAAAACTTTCATCGGTTTTTTTGCCGACCAGGGGCGCGAAAAACGGAATAAACTCCGTGACGACGATTGCGATCCAGACGGTGATCAAGCCGTTGACCACTTGAACCACCAGCGCCTGTTCAAACGAAGGATGCGGAATGAGGTAGACGAATTTGTAGAGAACCCAAGATACCGGTGTGCCAAAGAGGCCCCAAAACATAAAATCGGCCAGCAAGGGGTTCCGTCCCCGGTTCCAGAACCAGCCCACCAAGAGGCCCTCGAGTGTGATCAATGTCGATGAATACGGCTGACCCCATTTAATGGTGAGGACCACCCAGCTGGTGAGCAGCACGGGGATCGCCCACCTGGCACCGAAGCGGCGCAATGCGATCCAGTAGAACACAAGGCCGAGCACCAGGGAATGGCCCGAAATAATCAGCGGCGCAAACCAGTCGGCCAGCCAGGTGCAGCCAGCCAGCATCAGGATCCACAGCGCACGATCCACGAGCGAATGAGGGGCACTCGTGTTGCTGGTGGCGGGGCTCATAAAATGGGCGGAGCGAGGAAAACGGTCGCGAGCGGGTGACCGATCAGCGCGGCCCGAGCCGGAATCCAGGTAACCCGTGACCGTGGCGGTGAGTTTGCCGGGGTCGAAAGGCTTGGTGAGATAGCCGTCGGCCCCCGCCCTTGAGCCAGCTTCCACGCTTTCGTTTTGCGCGTGGGCTGACCTGATGATGACCTTGGTGTCTTGGTGCCGCGGCGAGGGACGGATCCAGGCAAGCAACCCGTTGCCGTCCCCATTAGGCGTCGAACGATCGGTGATGACCAAGTCCACGTCGTCCGCCTCGAGAAAACGGCCGCTTCTTGGCCGCTGAGGGCCGTGTGCACCGTAGCACCGGTAAAACTGAGCCCATCCTGGGATGTCTCGCGCACACCCACATCGTCTTCCACAAATAGAATGGGGGATTGTTTTTGGCCGTTGATCGTCACGCGTATTACATCGGCATCAGGAGTCGCGAGCCGCTCCCCCATGGGAATTTTCGGCTAAACCCGGGGTGCAGTTTTCGGATGATGATCCAAAATTATTCGGAAGGTAGTCAACTGGCTAGAGGAGGTTGCCTCGAATTAGTGTGGCATGAACCTCTGGGACGTAGGGCGATGGAGCGGATCACTTGCTCCGGCCCTCAACCAGCGAGCGAAGCCTTGTCCTTAAATTGCGCCAGACCGGTGAGCGCCTCGTGCTCCACCGTGCACGCGACAGCCGAGGCCGAGAAGAACTGGCCCTGTTGCATAAATCGATTCCCGGCCCGGAGAGCTGCGGTCAGGCCACCGAGACGGGAGACGGAGAGGGAGAACTTACTCCACTCCCTCCGGCTTCGGCTCCGGCAGAAATTGCGTGAGGATGGCCCCGACCAGCGCATAGGCGCCCGCGACGCACGCACCGACGAGTGCCACGCGCGCCGGATCGGGGGTGGCGGACGCCGAGAGAGTGAGCGTAATCCACGCCGCCGCAGTGCCGAGCACGCGTCCACCGATGTTCGCCGCGAAACTCTCGCCCGTGCCGCGCAAGTGCACGGGAAACACGAGCGGGATGTAGTTACCCCAAAAACTGAACTGCGCGACCGTCAGCACACCCGCCACGAAGATGCCCGCCTTGATCATGCCGAGACTGTCGGCGTTCCCCAGCTGGCCCGAGATCCACCAAAAGAGCAGCGGCACAAAAATGAGCGACGGAATCTGAAACACCCGGAAGAGCGTCCGCCGGCTCACGATCACCACGGCCAACACCGCGAGGATGAAGCGGCCGACCAATCCACCGATCTCCTGCCAGAGCGTGACACCCGCGACCGTCTGGTCGCTCGCGTTGCCGGCCGCCTGACGCATTTCGCGCTGGGCCACAGGCTCGGGCTTCTTCGCTGCTTTCGCCGCAGCCATCGCCGTCGCCCCGCTTTCCTTGGCAATCGCCCGCACCGCCACGTGACCGGCTTCCGCCGGCGTGCCGATCCGCTGTGCGCCGATGATCTGCGGGAGCTGTTGGATCGCGCCAAACGCGATGCCGTAGCTCGCCGCGAAAATGAGGGTGGTAATGATCGTCGTCTTACGGAGCTCCGGCGCAAACAGCGCCGCGATGCTCGGCCGCTTCAGCGTGCCGGCTTCGCGTTTTTTCAGCCAGGCGGGTGACTCCGGCAAGAATGGCCGGATGAGCAGCAACGGCAGCGCGGGAATCACCCCCGAGATCAGCGTATAGCGCCACGCCTCATGCCCGCCCGCGATCGCCGGCAAATCCATCGCCCACTTCGCCGCGAGAATATTTGCGCCCGCTACGAGCAAGCCACCGAGCGAAGAGCACGCCTGCGTGTAGCCGAGCACTTTCTCGCGCTGGAGGGGATTCGTGAAAATCTCCGCCAGCCAAGCGACCGCCGCGACAAACTCGACACACACGCCAATAAAAACGAGACACCGGAAAAAGAGCAGTTGCGGCAACGTCGTCGCGAATCCCGCCGCACACGCGGCCAACGCATACAACAAAATCGAAAACGTCAGCACGCGCCGCCGGCCGAGCAGATCCGTGAGATAACCGCCGAGCAGGCCGAAGACGCCGCCCGCGAGCGCCGGCACGAAGAAGAGCGTGCGCGCCCAGCTCACATACTCGGCTCCGCCCGGCGACCACAACGCCGCCGCCTTGGCGCGCTCCATGCCGCCCGTCACGAGCGCTTCCACCAACGGTGCGCTGAGCGCGGCCATCGCCGGCTTAATGATGAGCGGCAGCATCAGCAGCTCGTAGATATCGAACGCGAAGCCGATGGCCGCGATAATGCAGATCAACCAAGCGGTGCGTGTCAGGGGCGGAGCACTTGCCGCGGAGGGGGAATTGCCGGAACTCATAGGAGGTGGGTAAGGGGAGGTTGCCGCGAACAGACGCACCACTTCAAGCGGGGATTCGATCTTTCTCGTTCCTCATTTCCCCCCTCCCCTTGACGACGAGGCGGACCCACGCAATTTGCGCCCGCTCAATCCGTCAAACCGCCCTCCCGCCCTCACTCCTCTTCCTCGCATGAAATCCGCGCTCCGGCCCCCGGCCCTTGCCCTCGTATCGTTCATTCTCCTTTCGTCGCCTGCCTTCGCCGCCAACACTTCGTCGTGGCCCACGTGGCGCGGATCTTCCGGCGCTGGCATCGCCCCCGGCGCGCAACCGCTCACGTCGTGGAGTGACACTCAAAACATCAAATGGAAAGCCAAGGTCCCCGGCTACGGCTTCTCCACTCCGATCATCTGGCAGGACCGAATCTTCCTTCTGACCGCCATCGAAACGACGGAAGAAGTCCCCGGCGCCCCAGCCGTGGCACCGACCCCACCTCCTCCGCCACCACCTGGCGGTGGTGACCAAAAGGGCAAAGGCGGCAAGCGCGGCGGCTTCGGCGCCGGCACCAAACCGACCAAGTTCCACGAGTTCGCCGTCGTCGCACTTGATCGCGCGTCGGGCCAAGTCATCTGGCAGAAAACCGCTCGCCGCGAAGTTCCCCACGAAGGTCGCCATGCCACCAACAGCTTTGCCTCCGCTTCACCCGTCACCGACGGCGAGCGACTCTACGCGTCCTTCGGCTCGCGCGGCCTCTACTGCTACGATCTTCAGGGAAAACTCCTCTGGGAAAAAGACCTCGGCGACATGCAGACCCGCAATGGTTTTGGCGAAGGCTCTTCGCCCGCCTTGGCCGGCAGCACCTTGATTGTCCCGTGGGATCACGAGGCCGGTTCTTTTATCGTCGGACTCGACAAAAAAACCGGCGCGGAAATCTGGCGCCAGAGCCGGGACGAACGCTCTTCATGGTCGACCCCCTTGGTGGTTGAGGTCGGCGGAAAACTCCAAGCGATCGTCGCCGCCACCAACCGCACCCGGAGCTACGATAGCGCGACCGGCGAGATTATTTGGGAAGCCGCCGGCCTCACGCCGAACGTCGTCCCGACCCCCGTCACTGGCCACGGTATGATTTTCCTGATGAGTGGCTTTCAGGGAAATTCGATCCAAGCCATCAAGCTCACCGCCCGCGGCGAGGTTTCCGCAGCCAACAGCCTCGTCTGGAACGTCCGCAAGAGTGCGCCCTATGTGCCGTCACCCGTCCTCTCGGGCGAACGCCTCTATATGAGCAAGACCAACGACGCCTACCTCTCATGCCTCAATGCCCTCACCGGCGAAGTCCACTATCAGGACCAGAAACTCGATGACATGCGCGGTGGGATCTACGCCTCGCCCGTCGCCGCCAACGGCCTGCTCTACGTCGTCGGCCGCGAAGGCCTCGTGATGGTGCTGAAGGACTCGACGAAGTTCGAAATCGTCGCGACCAACCAACTGAACGACAAGATCGACGCGTCACCGGTCATGGTGGACAAGGAACTGTTTCTGCGCGGTCACGAGTTCCTCTACTGTATCGCCGAGGGCTGATCGGTCGCAGCGGTAACCCGGGATCAGCAACCGGCTCTTACCCGCAGACAAACTCCTCACCCGCGAGGTCGGTTGGCGGCGGTGGCCTGGCCCTCTTGCCCCTGTTGGCGAACCGCCCCAAGGCTAGGCTTACGCTGTCACTTGCCTCGCGAAAATCACCCGCCACGGAGTGTCACCCAATAGGTTACACTTCCTCTCAAATCGGAGGGTGAATCCGGGCACAACATAACCGGGTAATTCTACGCGCGGCATCCGCGCCACGCGCCCACGCCTGTGACCGCAACCGCCCGCTCGGCGTCGCACCCCGCTGGCGCAACAGCCCAAAAAGCAGTGCAATCCGCCGGCGGAACGGCTCAGTTCCCGGCGCCCCATTCCCCCATGATCCTCGATCAAGTAATGTCCGCGCTCGCCGCCAAAGGCAGCGAATCCACCAAGCGAACCTTCCTCCGCCACGGCGCGAAGGAGCCGTTCTTCGGCGTCAAGGTCGGTGAGATGAAACTGATCGTCAAAAATCTAAAACTAAAGGGCGAGCAGGCGCTCGCGTTGCAACTCTACGCGACCGGCAACGGCGACGCCCAATACCTCGCCGGCATGATCGCAAACGGCACGCAAATGACGCGGGCGCAACTCCAGCAATGGGCCGACACCGCAGCCTGGGACATGATCAGCGGCACCACCGTGCCATGGGTGGCCGCGGAACACCCCAACGGTTTCGCCCTCGCCCTGCAGTGGATCGATTCGCCCAAGGAGCACCTCAGGCGCGCAGGTTGGACCACGCTCAGCGCGCTCGCGGCCACCGTGCCCGACGAGCAGTTGCCCATAAAAGAACTGGCGCGACTGCTCGACCGCGTGGCGCGCACGCTCTCCGCCGCGCCGGACGGCGTGCGCTACGTGATGAACGGGTTCGTGATCGCCAGCGGCACCTATATCGCAGCTCTGGGCAAACCGGCCATCGCCACCGCGCGGAAGCTCGGCCGCGTGGAAGTCGATCTGGGCGACACCGCCTGCCAGGTGCCCGACGCCGAGAGCTCCATAATCAAGAGCCGTCGCGGCGCGCCCGTGGCGCCCAAGCGCAAGACCGTGCGGTGCTGATGGGTGGCGGACCAAGCATGATCCAAGCGTAGATCGCGGGCGCTTCCACGTCCGCAATTCTCGCGACGATCACTCCTGCGCTTCGCGTCACAACTTCCTCACTACGCCCACCTCGCCTGTCATACGCCGCAGCAATTGCTGGATGAGCCGAAGGTTCTCCACGCCTCCCTGCACGCGAAACGGCACCGTGCCCCGGTCGGGCACGTAGACGCAATAGCGCCCGCCAAATACAAACACGGTCGCGGCGTTCTCTCGCGCCGCGGCCCCGGCGCCTTCCGTGAAAACCACGACATTCACCGGCCGCCGCCGCGCCAACCGTTCGCCCACCCTGCTCGCATCACGGATCGCCAGATTCGCGTTCGCCAATTGCGCAGCCGGCCACAACCCCGAAGTCTGTGGAAAATCCGCCATGTAGAGCGGAAATTGCGCTGTCACCTTCGCGTAACGCGCCACCACCGGCCCCGCCACGACCTCGGCCGATTCCCGCTGCGTCACGTTCACGGCGAGCGCCGCCCAACCGAAATTTACATCCCAACACCACAACGTCCCCTGCCGCTCCACCACCGCCACCGCGTGTCCGGCCACGACCTCGGCTTCCTCCTTCGCACCCCACCGCAGTAACTTCGACCACGACTCCCCTCCCCCTTTTTCGTGCCACGCATCCAGCAGCGCCACGCTCTCCACGAAGCATCCATTGGCTACGCCCATCGGCGCGTGCGCCAGCGGCGGCTTTTCTGCCGCGCCCATCGAACAGCCGAACGCCAACAAGACCAACCAGAGCTGAGCGGAGAGTTGCACGACTCAACACCGATAGAGCCCTCCGGCAGCCGTGTCGATCCGGGTCGATCCGTGATGAGCCTTGTTGAGCCGTGGCCAAAAAACCGGTCGCGTCTCCCGGTCGGCCGTCGGAGTTGCCACGTGTCTAACGCAGCGGCGGTTTCCCCACCGCCGATGAGTCGTCAGCCAGCCGGGCGCTTGGCCAGCGCCCCTCCGTCGGCCGATGCGCCAGGAACCTTCAATCAGCCGATACGCCCGTCAACGAACAGCGAGGCATCTTGGCACTGCCCAGCCGCCCTCATCGCGCCGACTCAACGTCCGAATGACTTCGTGAAATCTTCACTCACGTTCTGCGTGACTTTCTTTTCGTGCCGCGAATCTGCGATCAGCTGATTGAGCTTCGCCTCCCACGCCGCACTGTCCATCGGCAGCTCGACCGACTGATTGATGAGCGAAGAGTAGAGCAGCACGTTGGCCAGCTCGACCGAGCCCATGCCCTCCGCGCCGGGCGCGATCAACGGCGTCCCATCGAGGATCGAGTCGACGAAGTTCTGCATCAGAATCGCATGCGGGTTGTTCGCGCTGTCGACCGGAATATCGATGTTCCATACGTCCGGCTTCGCGAAGCCGCTCTTCGACGTTTTGCTAAACTCGATCATGTCGGCGTCGTTCCGCGTGAAGGAGACCTTGTTGTTTTCCAACACGATCTTGCCGCGGGTGCCGCTGATCTCGAATCGATTTGTACCAGGCGCCTCGCCCGTCGACGAAATAAACACACCCGTCGCCTTGTTCGCCCACTCGAGGTAGGTCGTGATATTGTCTTCAACCTCGATGTTGTGAAACCGCCCCAACTGGCAGAAGCCGCGCACCCGCGCCGGCATGCCGCAGAGCCACTGGAGCATGTCAAGTTGGTGCAGACACTGGTTGAGCAGCACCCCGCCACCCTCGCCCTTCCACGTCGCGCGCCAGCCGCCACTCGCGTAGTAGGCCTCGGTGCGGAACCAATCCGTGATGATCCAGTTGATGCGCACGATCTCACCGAGTTCGCCGTCTTGGATGAGCTTGCGAATCTTTTGATAGCGCGGCTCGACCCGCATCTGAAACATCCCGCCAAACACCTGCTTCGGATGCTCCCGCGCCGTCGCGATTAATCGCTCGGCGTCCGCCTTATGCGCCGAAATCGGCTTCTCCACCATGATGTGCAGCCCCGCCTGCAATGCCTCGATGCCGATCGTCGTGTGCAGAAAATGCGGTGTGGCGATCACGATGGCGTCGATCTCACCCGAGCGAATCATCTCCGAGCAATTCGCAAACGTCTTGAGCCCGGGTCGGCCCTCAAAGGGCTTCAGCCCCGGCGCGAACGCGTCGCTCACCGCCGTCAGCGTGCAGCGGGAAATTTTATTTTCGAGCAGGTATCCCGTGTGGAACTTGCCGATGTTGCCGAGACCAACGATGCCGAGACGAACGTTTTTCATAGAGGGTAAGTTCCAGAGTGTCGTCGCGAGGAAAAAGCGGCGGCAACTTTTTTCCGCGAAATTCTCGACCTGGTGCCCGCCCCATCAGCACTCACTCTACCCTTTGTCATTGCGAGGGAGGCTTGCCGACCGCGGCAATCCAGCTGGATAGCTCCGACGCTGCGCGCCTCGCCATGACCGGCGCAGGGAATGTGGAGCGTTACGTTGGTGCCGACGGGTGCCCGCACCCGTCCCTCCACGCGCAGCCCCGCAACCTATCATTTTTGTAATGTCCCGGAAAGGCCCTGGAAAAAACCCCGTGCTATCTTGCCCCCACGTTCCGCCAAATTCTCCCACCAATCAAAACTCATCCAACCATGAATCAGCCAAAATTTGTCCTCGTTCCCGTCAGCCGCCGCCCCGCCAAGTCCGGTCTCCTCACCGTCGCCGCCCTCGGCGCTTTCGCGCTCGCCGGAGCATTGTATGCCGCCACCGGCACCGGCTCGGGTAAATCATCCATCGATCTCAAGCGCGATGCCACGCCCGTCGCCCGTGGCCAACTCGAAGCCGCCAGCTTCTCCACGATCGTCAAGCGCGTCGCTCCCAGCGTCGTGAAAATCACGACCGAGACTAAAGCCAAGCGCGTTTCCACCAATGCCGCCAATCTCCCGCCCGGATTCGATAATCCCGCCTTTCGCCAGTTTTTCGGCAACCGCCTGCCCGACCTGCAGACTCAGCCGCAAAACGGCCTCGGCTCCGGCGTCATCGTCAGCGCCGATGGCTATGTCGTGACCAACAACCACGTCGTTGATGGCGCCGACGTCGTCACGGTTGCGCTGACCGACGGTCGCGAGTTCACCGCCAAAGTCATCGGTCGCGATCCGCAGACCGACCTCGCCGTCGTGAAAATCGACGCGCAAGATCTCCCCGCCGTCACCTTCGCGGACAGCACAAAATCCGAAGTCGGCGACCGCGTCCTCGCGATCGGCAATCCTTTCGGTATCGGCGAAACTGTCACGAGCGGCATCGTCAGCGCCAAGGGCCGCAACGTGGGCATCCTCGCCGAGGTCGAGGGCTACGAGGACTTCATTCAAACCGACGCCGCGATCAATCCCGGCAACTCCGGTGGCGCCCTCGTCGATATCAACGGCCGCCTCCTCGGTATCAACACCGCCATCCTCAGCCGCAGCGGTGGCTTCCAAGGCGTCGGCCTCGCCGTTCCCGCCAACCTCGTCAGCCAAGTCGCCGACAGCCTCGTCAAAACCGGTAAAGTCACCCGTGGCTACCTGGGCGTTAATCTCAACACCCTCACGCCGGCCCTCGCCGAGGCCTTCAATCTAAAGGACAACAAAGGCGCGCTCGTGGCCGCCACCGTCCCTGACAGTCCCGCGGCCAAAGCCGGCCTCAAAGATGGCGACGTGATCACCGCCCTCAACGGGCAGCCCGTCACCGACCCGAACAATCTCAAGAACCAAGTCAGCTCCTTCGCCCCCGGCACCAAGCTCAACCTCGACGTCCTCCGCGACGGCAAGACCACCCAGATCGCCGTCACCACCGCCGAAAAACCCGGCGCCAAACGCATCGGCAAAAGCGGCCTCGACGGTCTCTCGAAGAATAACCGCAGCGACGACGAAGGCGTGCTCAACGGAGTCGCCGTCGAGGATCTCGATCGCGCCGGCCGTCGTGATCTGAATTTCCCAGCCAAACTCAAGGGCGCGCTGATCACGCAGGTTGAGCCCAACTCAGCCTCCGCCCGCGCCGGCCTCAAGCCCGGTGACGTGATCCTTGAAATCAACCGCGAGCCCGTCACCAACGCGAAGGATGCCGTCGAGCTCAGCACCAAAGCCGAGAGCAAGAAAACGCTCCTCAAACTCTGGTCCCGCGGCAATACGCTCTTCGTGGTCGTCGACGAAACCGGCACCGACAAAGACAGTCAGCAGTAACTTTCTCTCGCCTGTCATTGCGAGAAGCGCAGCGCCGAAGCAATCCAGCTAGCCAACTAGAGCGCGCTTTGCGCTCCTCGCGCCCCTCTTTTTAGGTTCAGGTTCGTGTTGTTGAACAGGTAGTCATCATACCGGCATCGGTCTTCGTTGTGGGAGACCGGTGCCGGTTTTCGTTTCCGACCTTTCCAACCGGCTATGGTCCGCCACACTTTACTCATTCCCTATGCGTATTCTCGTCGTCGAAGATGATTCCAAAATCGCTTCTTTCGTCGTGCGTGGCCTCAAGCAATCGGGTTTCGCCGCCGACCACGCGCCCGACGGCGAGACCGGCCTGGCCCTCGCCGATTCCACCGACTACGACACCATAATCGTCGACGTCATGCTGCCCCAGCTCGACGGCATTAGCCTCGTCAAACGCCTCCGCGCGGCCCGCCGCGTCACGCCCGTCCTCTTCCTCAGCGCCAAGAGTTCCGTCGACGATCGTATCCGCGGCCTCCAAGCCGGCGGCGACGATTATCTCACGAAGCCCTTCGCGTTCTCCGAACTCCTCGCGCGCGTCCACGCCCTCATCCGCCGCGCCTCACAGTCGCCCGAAGCCACGCGCCTCGCCTGCGGCGACGTCACCCTCGACCTCGTCACGCGCGAGGTCACCCGCGCCGGCGCGCCGGTCGATTTGCAACCCCGCGAATTTACCCTCCTCGCTTTCCTGCTCCGCCACGCCGGACGCCCCGTCAGCAAGACCATGATTCTCGAACACGTTTGGGACTACAGCTTCGATCCACAAACCAACGTCGTCGATGTCGTCGTTTCCCGCCTCCGCGCGAAGATCGACCCCGACCACACCCGCCTCGAAACCGTCCGCGGGGTCGGCTACGTTTTCCGTCCCCATGTTTGAGCGCCTGCGCCAGTCCCTCGCGCTGCGCCTCGCCGCGCAATACGCCCTCGTCTTCGCGCTCAGCAGCGGCGTCCTCTTCGGCGTCCTCTACTGGTCCCTCGCCGAGTCCCTCAACGCCCGCGAACTCGCCGGCCTCGAACGCCAGGTGCGCTCCCTCGCCGACGCCTTCACCCGCGGCGCGCCCGTCGACGTAATCGCCCGCGTAAAAAACAATCCGTCGCCCGAAATGAGCGCGTCGTTCGTGCGCCTCATCGCCCCCGACAGCTCCACTTTTTTCCAAAAACTCCCCGACGACTGGGTCGAGACTCAGATCAAATCGATTCCCTTCGGGCCCTTCACGGTTAACCAAGAGGTCCGCACCGAACGCATCCCGCAAACCGCCCTCCGCGACTACTCCATCGCCACCTACCAATGGCCCACCGGCTGGCATCTCCAGGTCGGCCGCATCCTCGACAGCCGCGCCGTCCTCCTCGCTCCGTTAAAACGGGCCTTCGCGCTCGTCGGTGCCGGCGCGCTCATCCTCTCGTTTGCCACCGGCATTATCCTCGCTTGGCGCGCCACCCGCCCGCTCCGCGCCGTCTCCGCGACCGCTCGACGTATTCTCGAAACCGGCGACCTTGCCGCCCGCGTTCCTGCCTCCGGCCGCCGCGGTGAACTCGCCACTCTCGTCACCCAGCTCAACACCCTCCTCGACAAAAACGCCGCGCACGTGCGCGTCCTCCGCGAAACTCTCGACCACCTCGCGCACGATCTGCGCACGCCGCTCACCCGCCTCCGCGGCACCGCCGAGCTCGCGATGCATGACGCCGGCGATCCCGTCGAAGCCCGCGCCGCTCTCGCCGATTGCGTCAACGAATCTGACCGCGTCCTCCACCTCCTTGAAGTGCTCCTCGATATTTCTGCGGCCGAAGCCGGCGCGTTAAAACTCAACCGCGACCACCTCGACGTCCGCACACTCGTCGAACGCGCCGCCGACCTCTACCGCGAAGTCGCCGAGGAAAAAGACATCACCGTCCTCATCGACCAACCCACCCCCGCCGAGTGCCACGCCGACGCCATCCGCCTCGGCCAAGCGATCAACAACCTCGTCGACAACGCCCTCAAATATACTCCCACCGGCGGGACCGTGACCGTTACGACCGCCACTGCACCGGGCACAGTCGTCATTACCGTCTCCGACACCGGCCCCGGCGTGCCCCTCGCCGAACGCGACGCGATTTGGCGCCGCCTCTATCGCGGCGACACCAGTCGCTCACAACGCGGCCTCGGCCTCGGCCTCAGTCTCGTGAAAGCCATCGTCGAAGCCCACGGCGGCACCGCGACAATCACCGACGCCCCCCGCGCCGGCGCGCGCTTCGTGCTGCGGGTGCCCACCTCTTGAAGTAGCCGTTGCGTGTGCGCAGGTGATCGGTGCGGAGCGGTGCGCGTCGCCGATTTGCGGCCCACTCACGGCCCGCAGCATTTCTTAAACTTCTTCCTGCTGCCACACGGACACGGATCATGGCGCCCGACTTTGGCTGCGCCACGCATCGGCACCGGTTTTACGATGGTCGGCAGCGGAGTTGCCGGGCGCCAACCCAACGCCAAAGGCTCCGTCGGCTGACCCGGCCCCGCCAATTCGTCGCGCTCCGGCAAACCCAGTGCCGCGCGATATTTCCGCCCCATCTGCGCGAATTCGGTGGGCTTTCGCGGCCGCTCGCGCCGCTGCTTGCACCCGAATTCGATCGGCACGTCCTCCCAATCCGCCGACTTGGACGCCCGCACCATGGGCGCACGACATTCTTTGAAATCGTCGGCGACCGCGTCGGCCTGCGATGGCGGGAGGTGCGCAAAAAGTCCGGAAACCTGATCTCGTCGCAATTTGATCGGCAGGAGTGTTTCATTCATCCGTTCCCTGGGTCTACGCCAACCCCACGGGCGCACGCCATCCGGCTTCGCGCTGTCTCATCCGCTCATCGGCCCGGCCCAGCGCGCCTCGTCGTTTCCTCCTGCGGTTCGAAAAAATGGAGCCAACGAATCCTCGCGGAACCTCTCCCGGCCCGGCATGACAGTGAGAAATCATGCGCCTCATTTTCTCCACCACCCTGAGTCATTCGATCACCGCCCGTGCCCGCCTGCGCGTTCTCTGGTGGGCGTCGATGCTGGCCGCCACGCCCGCCTTCGCCGCCGAACCACCCACACCCAAGTCCGAAACCGCTCCGGCGAACCGTGCGCCCTCCGCCGACAAAGATGTGATCGTCTCGACCACGCCCATGGCGTTCGTGTCCGAGGGCACGGGCGCACACGGCCAGTTCGTCGTCACTTCCGCCGTGATCAGCCCCGATTCGAGCGCCGATCTGATCTACACCATCGCGACGGAGCCGCGCTTTGGGCGGGTCGGATTGTCCGGCGGCGGCGAGTCGGATTTCTTCAAAACCAAGACCTCGCGCCTCGGCTATTTTGCCTATCAACCGCAGGAGGACTACGCCGGCCCAGACTCGTTTACCTACACGGTGCGGAATGAAACGTCCGGCCTGGTGTTCAGGAATACGGTCGTGATCACCGTGAAGCCCGCTCCTCCGGTCGTGATGCAAAAATTCCAGGTTGGCGCCAACCGCGAGCACCCGCTGAACGTCCGGAGCGTCTCACTCACGACGCGCCCCAATACTCCGGTCACGCAGCAGCTCCCGCATCACGAGGAGTTCATGACGCTCACCGACCGCGTTCGCATCGTCGACGCGAAGATCTCCTTCCTCCTCGACGAAAAAGCCAAACCGCAGCACGGCACCGCCCGGCTTGATCGCGCCACCGGCCAGCTCACCTATGCGCCCAACCCGGGCTTCATCGGCGAAGACCGCTTCACGTATTACACCATGGACGCCAACAACGCGCACCTCGGCGTGGAAAATACGGTCTCGGTCGACGTCGAACCGATCCGCATCGCAAAAAGCATCAGCGTCGATCGCTCCCGCAGCCGTGAGGTCGACCTCGTGTTCGTCATCAATAATTCGCCCTCGATGGCCGCGCACCAAACCCGTCTTGCGGCCAACCTGGATCGCTTTCGCCAGCTCTTCCACACGCGCAATCTCGACTACCGGATCGGCGTGCTCACGACGGATTTCGTCAACGCCGACCCCGGTCGCCGCCCCGACGATCAGCTTTTTTTCAAAGCCGTCCGCTCCGCGCAGCTCGATGCGGCGGGCCACCCCGTGCTCGACAGCCGCGGCCGCCCGCAGCAGGTGACCAAGCGGGTCGCCAGTAACGGCGCCCTCGTGACGCTCCCCGTGTTGCCCCAGCCGTGGGTGACGCCCCAGACACCCGACCGCCTCTTTGCCGAACTCGTGAAAGTCGGCACCAACGGTGACAGCAACCGCACCGCGTTCACCTCGGTGTATAATTTCGTCGCGGGTTCCTACAACCGCGAGCACGCCTTTCTCCGACCCGACGCGACGACGATCGTGGTCTTCTTCATGGATGAAGAAGAGACCCGCATGGCCACCTGGAAAGAGCCGAAAGGCGGCCCCCGTCAGGCCGAATGGATCGAAGACGGCCAACTCCCCGACCTGTTGAACCACGCCAACACGCGCCAACCCGCCCAACGCCAAACGCTCGACGGCTATATCAACACTTGGGTGCTTCGACCCTTCATCATCGCCAAAGGCAACCAGCGCGGGAAAATCGAAATGCACGCGGTGGTCTCACCGCAAAACGTCTCGCACCGCCGCGCCGCCGAGCTCACCGGTGGCACGGTGCTGAACATCGACAGCGATTTTTCCGGCCCGCTCGCCGCGCTCGGCGACCGGATCGCCGACACCGTCGCCGTCGCCCTCGATCCGGTCGAACCCACCGCGACCTTTTATCAAAAAAGCGTGCGCGTGTTGGTGGATGGTCAAGCGGTGCGCCCCGACGCGCAAAACGGCTACCGCTACGACGAACTCACGCACAGTATCCGCTTTCAAGGCACCGCCAAGCAACAAGCCTTCCTCGCGAAGATCGACATCACGTACGAAGAGCATCGGTGAGCGTAACGTGATCTCCGTTACGCACGAATCCCACGAAAAGCCGCGGGGCGGTATCATTCTCGGGCAGTCGGCTCTTCGGTTGCGGGAGGGGCCTTCTGCCCCGACGCAGGATCCGGTAAAAGCTCAGGGCAGCGAGCCGCTCCCGCCGTACCTCACTCCACTCCACACGCAAAATGAGCTTAACCGGCTCGGAAGATCGGAGGCCCGCTTGCGGGCGATTCCGGACGTAAAAAATCGCCTGCAAGCGGACTGCGGCGGCAGATCGTTCGATCAAGCTCCGCCGCTCGGAGCAAATCTCCGTTTTGCAAAGTGCCCCTCCCCGGCTGAAAAGCCGTGCTAACCGAGTGCCCCGAAAGCGAGCGCCGCAGAGCAACCGGCGGGCCGTGGTGAAAGCGTAGGCGCACACGCAGCCCTTGCACTACGACCAAGCTGCGCTGGGCGTGATCCAAAACCCGCTCGACCTGCGCGCGTGTTACACCGGGAAACCACTCGCGAAATTTATCCACCGTCGCACCTTCTTCGCGGTTCTCGCACCACGCACTCACCGGAACGCGCGGCCCCGCGAACAACCACGCCCCGCTGACTTTTCCGGGAATCTTTTCCACTGCCGGGCACTGCGGCCAGTTGAGCATGTGAAACCAAGAGCGCGAAGTGACACGTGGGCAAGCCGACCGTGAGCCGCACATGCGCCCTCCGCGAGTCTCCTCGTGCCCGCCCACCACCGCATTTGACCTCCACCGTCCGCCCACCCACGCTCCGCCCCCTTACATGGCCGATTTCCTCGAAGACAAACGTCCCGCCAAACTTGAACGCGCCTTCCTCGTGGGCGTCCAAACGACCGATATGAAGGATGGCGAGGGCGCCGAACTCCTCCTTGAGCTCACTGAGCTCGTCGAAAACCTCCGTCTCACCGTCGCCCGCACGGAGCTCGTCAATCTCCGCCGCGCCACCCCCGCCCTCCTCCTCGGCACCGGCAAGGCCAAGGAACTCGTCGAACAGGCCAAGGCCGACGGCGCCGACGTCATCGTCTTCGACGAAGCCCTCTCACCCGCGCAACAACGCAACTGGGAGGAACTCTCCGGCCTTGCCGTGATCGACCGCCAGGAAGTCATCTTGGAAATCTTCGCCGATCGCGCTCACACGCGCGAGGCCACCCTGCAAGTCGCCCTCGCGCGGATGCAATATTCCCTGCCACGCCTCACGCGCGCCTGGACCCACCTTTCGCGGCAGCGCGGCAAGGGCGGCTTGGGCGGTGAAGGTGAAACCCAGCTCGAGAATGATCGCCGCACCGTGCGCGACCGCATCACGCACCTCAAAGCCGAACTCCGCAGCGTCGTGCTGCAACGCAGCGTGCAACGCACCAAACGCCAGCGCGTCCCCATCCCGACCTGCGCCATCGTCGGCTACACCAATGCCGGCAAATCCACCCTGCTCAACAGCCTCACTGGCGCGCACGTCCTCGCTGCCGACAAACTCTTCGCCACACTCGACCCGACCACGCGCCAGCTCGTCCTCCGCGGCAATCAAAAGCTCCTCGTCACCGACACCGTCGGCTTCATCCGTCGCCTCCCCCACGGTCTCGTCGAAGCTTTCAAGGCCACGCTCGAGGAAGTAATCGTCGCCGACTTCTTGGTTCACGTGCTCGATGTCTCGAATCCGAACTTCGAGGAGCACCACAAAACCACGCTGAGCGTGCTCGGCGAACTCGGCGCGGGTGACCAAACCATCGTCACCGTTTTCAACAAACTCGATCTCGCCGATGCCGGGATGCTCCAACGCGCCCACCGGCTCGTGCCGGATGCACTGTACGTGAGCGCCCGCACCACGGCAGGTCTCGATACCCTCGAAGCACGCTGCGTGGAACTGATCGCCGATTCCCTCGCCGAAACAGAACTCGTCATCCCGCACAGCCGCTACGACGTCGTCGCCCGGCTCCACCAGCTCGGCCACATCCACGAGCAAGAACACGCGGACGATGGCGTCCACATCAAGGGCCGTTTCCCCGCCACGCAGGCCGGTTTCTTCGCCCCCTTTGTCGTAAAAAAATAGCGCCGCCGGTCGCCGCTCCCGGTCGCACCGGCCAGGCCACCGGGCGACGTGGGTGGCCGGCTCGTCGATTTTTATCGGCTCGGCGGCGGCGCGCCCAGCAAGCCCAACCGCATCGCGTGCAGCGTGAGCTGCGCAATGGAACTTAGCCCGGTCTTCTGGGAAATCCGCCCGCGATGATTCCCCACGGTCCGAATGCTGATGCCCAACCGCGCCGCGATGGCCTTGGAAGACAGTCCTTCCGCCATACACCGCAGCACCTCTCGTTCACACTCCGAGAGCTCTGCGCTCACGGCCCCATCGCTGGGTTGACCGGACATCCGATGAACGGACATCGCCACTGCAGCGCTCAGGTAGACGCGCCCTTCACTCATCGCCCGCATCGCCTCGATGAACTCGGCAAGATTCGAGGTTTTTTCCAGAAATCCTTTCGCGCCGTTGCTGAGCGCCTCACGAATCGCCAGGTCTGAAGCACTGCCGGAAAATACCAGCACGCGCGGCGGCTGGGGTCCGCTCAGCCCTTCTCGCAAAAATCTCAGGCCCGTCCCGTTCGCAAGCATCCAATCCAACACGACAATCTGCGGACGATGCTCCGTCGTCAGTCGCAACGCTTCGTCGACGTCGGCCGCCTGACCGACCACCGAAAAACAGGGCGAGGTCTCCAAAAACTGGGCGAGCAACTCCCGAATCACCATTTGGTCCTCCACAATCAGCACACGGACGGTTGAGAGCGGCACGCTGGTTGCAGAAGAAGGCATCCCCCCGATCATACGGGAAACGCGTCCGTCTGATAATGGGTAGTTAACGTGAACTACGCCCCAACTTTGCTGAGTAGTGCTGCTGACTTTCGCTGGAGACTACCCGCCCCAAAGGACACCCAGCCTCAGCAATTACTGCGCGTCGTAGATCTGCACTTTTATCCAGAACGTCTTAAACGTGGCGATGAACGCCAAGTGGATCGGATCGACCTGATAGAAGTCGTGGCCGGCGATGTCCTGCACCACGACCGTCAGGCCAAACGTATAGGAATCGTCGATGATCGCGCGTTTTTCCGTTTTCGCCGGCGTGCCGACGTAGCACTTTTCGACCGACTTGATGGTGCCGAGCGACTCGACGCCCTTACGGAAATCGGCGAGCTGAGCAGCTGTGAGATCGGGGCGGAGCCAGAAGTAGACAGTATGGACGAGCATGAGAGCGCCAAATTCAGCCCGCAGCGTCCAGCTTGGCAAGCTCTTCGCCAACGTTGAAATTCATCGGAATATCCGGATCCGGCGAAGGCACCGCGGAGAGCAGGATCTTGGTATACGGATGCTGCGGCGCAGAAAAAATCTGCGGCGCACTCGCCAGCTCCACGATCCGGCCTTGGCGCATCACCGCCACCCGGTCACAGAAATTCCGCACCACATCGAGATTGTGCGCCACAAAAAGATAGGTCAGCTGAAATTCCCGCTGCAGCTCCTTCAAGAGATCCAACACCTGCGCCTGCCCCGCCATGTCCAGCGCCGAGGTCGCCTCGTCACAGACGAGCAAGGCCGGCCGCATGATCAGCGCCCGCGCGATCCCGATCCGCTGCCGCTGACCACCGCTGAATGCATGCGGATAGCGCGCCCGGTGCTCCGGCTGGAGCCCCACCCGCCGCAGCACCGTCGCCACGCGATCATCCAATTCCGCACCGGCCGCGAGTCCGTGGATGACGAGCGGCTCGGCCACGATATCGCGCACGGTCATCCGCGGATTGAGCGAGGAATACGGATCTTGAAACACCATTTGGGTATGTTGGCGGATCGGTTTCAGCTCCCGATCAGAAAGCTGGGCCAAGTCGACCGAGCGACCGTCGGGCAGCCGGAATCGCACCTCCCCCGCCGTCGGTTCCATGGCCCGCAGCAGGCAGCGCGCGGTCGTCGTCTTGCCTGATCCGCTCTCCCCGACGAGCCCGAGTGCTTCGCCGGGAGCCAAATCAAAACTCACGTTGTCCACCGCCTTAATTTCACCGACGATTTTACGCCGAAAGCCTCCGCTATATACCGGAAAGTGCTTACACAGTCCGCGCACGGACAACAACGGTTCGACGGCCGTGCTCACACCAAGATCCCGCGCCGGCTGGGCAACGCCTCGAGCAACGCACGCGTTTGCGCATGCCGCGGACGCTTCAACACCTCTCTCACGCCGCCGCGTTCGACGATTTCGCCCCGGTGCATCACGGCCACGTCGTCGGCCATCTGCGCCACGACGCCCAGATCGTGCGTGATCAGGAGCACTGCGCAGCCGATCTCCCGCTGGAGATTCTTGATCAGGCCCAGGATCTGCGCCTGCAAAGTCATATCGAGCGCCGTTGTGGGCTCATCCGCGATCAACAGTTCGGGCCGGCACACCAACGCCATCGCGATCACCACCCGTTGCCGCAGGCCACCGGACAATTCGTGAGGAAATTGTGAATACCGGCGCGCCGCTTCGGCGATCCCGACCCGGTTGAGCATCTCCAGCGTTTGTCGGCGCGCCGCCGCCGGACTCACCTCCTGATGGAGCAAAATCGCCTCGTCGATCTGACTCCCGATCGAATGCACCGGCGAGAGCGCCGTCATCGGTTCCTGAAAAATGAGACTGATCAGGCCACCTCTCACTTGGAACAACAGACCGGATTTTTCATCGAGGTGAGCGAGGTCGATCTCGCCGACGCGCCGCGAACGAAACACCATTCGCCCCGCCTCGATCACCCCGGGGGCCGGGACGATGCGCAGAAGCGCGTGGGCCGTCACCGTCTTGCCGCTCCCCGACTCGCCCACCAGGGCCAAGGTGCGCCCGCGAGCCAGCGCGAAAGAAATATTTTGCACCGCTCCGACGACTCCCGCCGCACTCGGAAAACTCACCCGCAAATTTTTCACTTCGAGTAGCGGGGCCTCAGGCGGGAAGTTCATCGGGTGGGGTGAGGATCGGCCGCGTCGCGCAGACCGTCGCCCAGAAAATTGAAGCAGAGCACCGTCAGCACAATCAAAACCACCGGCATCAGGAGCCACGGATAATTCGCGACGGTCTGGATGCTCTCACAATCCTTCAGCATCACGCCCCAGCTCACGATCGGCGGCCGCAGGCCCAGCCCGAGAAACGACAGCGACGTCTCCCCCAACACCATGGACGGCACACTCATCGTCAGCACGACGATGATATGGCTCGTAAAACCGGGCAGCAGGTGGCGGAACAAGATCCGGCCGTGACTCGCGCCCAGCAATCGCGCCGCCGTGGCATAGTCCTCCTCGCGGAGCGTGAGGATTTTTCCCCGCACGACCCGGGCCAGACCGGTCCAACCCAGCAGGCTCAAGACGAGCGTGATCGCAAAATACGTTGAGAGCGGCGGCCAGTCCGCCGGCAACACCGCTCCGAACGCCAGCCACAACGGAATTTGCGGGAAAGCGTTCACAATCTCGATGACGCGTTGGATGATCGTATCCGTCCGACCGCCCACATAGCCGGACACTCCCCCGATCGTGACGCCGAGGAGAAACGTCACGGCGATCGCCACCAGCCCCACTGACAAACTGATTCGCGCACCATAGACGAGCCGGCTAAAAACGTCCTGCCCGTATTTGTCGGCACCGAGGAAGAAAAATGTCAGCCCGGTGCCATCTGCCCGGCGCGCGGCGTGTTCCTTTACGCCAAAAAAATGCCGGTCCCACGGGATGATCCCACACCACCGATAAGCGTCCCCCTTGACGAAAAACCCCAACGCCACCTTCCGCGTCGGGTCCTCGATGTAGGTGCGCTTGAAGGTCAGGGGATCGACGTAGCTTTTCATGGCCGGCACATAGAATCCGTGTTCAAACGTGAAGCGCGGCAACTGCGGCGGACAATAGGCGTGCGACAGATCGCGCCACTGCCGGGTGGAGGGCGCAAAAAACTCCGCCCCCACGGCCAATCCATAAAGCACCGCCAACAAAAACACTGAGCCGACCGCCAGCCGATGCTGCCCAAACCGGCGGCGGATCAACGCCCACTGCGAAAGCGACCCGGGCTCTTCGGTGGGCACAGTGGGGCTGGGAGCAGGGGTGGCGACGGCAACAGCCATTCCTCGCGAGGAAACGTGCCCGCCACCAGCCCCGCAAGTGGCAATTGGTCCGACCGCCGGCCCGACCGCCGGCGCAGCATCCCCTCCCCTCCCCCTTTTCCTCACCATTTTCACAGTTGCCACTCCCCTCTCACGCTCGCTCTTGTCGGCTAGTTTTCCATCCCCTCTGATCCCATGAAATCCCTGCTGCTCCTGCCCTTTCGTACCCTGGCTGCGCTCACTGCGCTCGCTCTCGCCGCCCACGCCGCGCCCGCCATCAAGATTGGTTTCCTCGTGAAACAACCCGAGGAACCGTGGTTCCAGCTCGAATGGAAATTCGCCGACCAAGCCGCCAAAGAACTCGGCTTCACTCTCGTGAAAATCGGCGCCGGTGACGGTGAAAAAGTCCTCTCCGCCATCGACAACCTCGCGGCGGGCGGTGCTCAAGGCCTGATCATTTGCACTCCCGACACGCGCCTCGGACCGGGCATCGTCGCCAAAGCCCGTGCGGCGGGTCTCAAACTTCTCACGGTCGACGACCAACTCGTCAGCGCCAACGGCCAACCGATGTCCAAGGTGCATTACCTCGGCATCTCCGCCGGAAAAATCGGCGAAGACGTCGGCAAGACGCTCGCCGCCGAAATGAAAAAACGTGGCTGGAGCGCCGCCGATACCGCCGTCTGCGCCGCCACCTTCGACGAGCTCGCCACCGCCAAGGCGCGCACCGATGGCGCCATCGCTGCACTCAAAGCGGCCGGTTTCCCGGCGAACCGCATCTTCAAGGCCCCGCAACGCACCGGCGATATCCCCGGCTCCTTTGACGCCACCAATATCTTGCTCACTCAAAAACCCGACGTGAAGCACTGGCTCATCTGCGCCAACAACGACAACGGCGTGCTCGGCGCGGTGCGCGCGCTCGAAGGCCGCGGCTTCACCGCCGCCACCGCCGTCGGCGTCGGCATCAACGGCACGGATTGCATCGTCGAATTCGAAAAGACCAAGCCCACCCCCTTCTTCGGCTCCATGCTCCTCTCCGCGAAAAGCCACGGCTACGATACCGCCAAGATGATGTATTACTGGATCAAGGACGGCAAGGAACCGCCCCTCGACACGCGCACCGTCGGCGTCCTCATCACCCGCGAAAATTTCCGCCAAGTCCTCAAAGAACAGGGCATCCGCGACTGACCCTCCGGTAGGCCGTCAGCTTGCTCACGGTCCACCAGCGCCTGCGAGCACGCGGCCCACCCTGTCCTTATTGTTCTGTCTGCCGTGAATCCCCCCGCCCTCGCCTTCGCGCAGGTCTCCAAAGAATTTCCCGGAGTAAAAGCGCTGGACGATGTCTCGTTCGACGTCTGCGCCGGATCGATTCACGCCCTGATGGGTGAAAACGGCGCCGGCAAATCCACCCTCCTTAAAATCCTCAGCGGCGCCTCCACGCCGTCCGGCGGCGCCCTCGCCATCGACGGCCAACCCCGCACCTTTCGCGGCACGACCGACGCCCTCGCCGCCGGCATCGCCGTCATCTACCAAGAGCTGCACCTCGTGCCGGAAATGAGCGTCGCGGAAAATCTTTTCCTCGGCCACCTCCCCCAGAAATTCGGCATCGTCAACCGCCGCGCCCTCGCCGCGGCCGCGCGCCAACAGCTCGCACTCATCGGCGAGGACCTCCAGCCGTGGACGAAGCTGGGTTCACTTTCTCTCGGCCAACGCCAGATGGTGGAGATCGCGAAAGCCCTCACGCGCGGCGCCCGCATCATCGCCTTCGACGAACCCACCAGCAGTCTCTCCGACCGCGAGGTGCGCCGCCTCTTCACCATCATCCGCGACCTCCGCACGCGCGGCTGCGCGATTCTCTACGTGTCGCACCGCATGGAGGAAATTTTCGAACTCTGCGACCGCCTCACCATTTTGCGCGACGGTCGCCACGTCGAAACCTCCGCACTCGCCTCCCTCACCCGCGACGCCGTCGTGCACCGTATGGTCGGTCGCAAACTCGCCGATATCTACCACTACACGCCCCGCCCGCCGGCCGGCCCCGGCCTCGTCGTGGCAGGCCTCAGTGGTCCCGGCCTCGCCGAACCCTGCACGTTCTCCGCCGCCGCCGGCGAGATTTTCGGTTTCTTCGGGCTCATCGGCGCCGGTCGCAGCGAGTTGTTGAAACTGATCTTCGGCGGTGCCGAAAAAACCGCCGGCACCGTCTCCTTCGCCGGCCGCGCGCTGACGATCACCTCGCCGCGCGAAGCGATCGAGTCCGGCATCGTCCTCTGCCCTGAAGACCGCAAGAAGGAAGGCATCGTCCCTGTCCGCTCCGTCCTGGAAAACATCAACCTCAGCGCGCGCCGCCACACCGCCCGCGCCGGCATCTTCATCAACGAATCATGGGAGCAGACCAACGCCCGCGAACGCTCCGCCCAACTCCGCGTCAAGACGCCCTCCGTCCACCAACTCATCCGCCACCTCTCGGGCGGCAATCAGCAGAAAGTCATCCTCGGCCGTTGGCTCTCGGAAAAGGTCAACGTCCTCCTCCTCGACGAACCCACCCGCGGCATCGACATCGGCGCGAAGAGCGAGATTTACACGATCATGCAGGACCTCGCTCGCTCCGGCGTCTGCGTGATCGTCGTCTCGAGCGAACTCCCCGAAGTCCTCGGCGTCGCTGACCGCATCGCCGTCATGCGCCAGGGCAAGATCGCCGCCATCCTCGACCGCGCCGAAGCGACCGAAGAAAAACTCCTCAAGCTCGCGCTGCCCCTGGAGACGGCACGGACGTCGTGATGAATCAACCCATGACGAGACCAACCGACTTGGTAGCGCGAGGCTTTAGCCCGCGTCCCGTTCGACAAACACGCGGGCTA
>CAMBVX010000056.1 GCA_945871085.1 Opitutus sp. GAS368
TTTGTCCGTTTCACCCTGACCGCGACCGTCGCTTGGCTCGCCGGCCGCGTGCTGCGTCACCTCCCAGAAGCGTCTCGCCTGCGACTGCACCTCTACTGCTGGCTGATCTTTTACAGCTGCTACTTTGTGGTCATGGGATAACGCGTGACCACGTGCAGCCGTGAAAGACCGCTCACGTCTCAACATTCCTTCCGCCGATCACCGCACCGTTTCAAAACAAGGGCGGAAGGTAGAGTCCGGTGCTCCTCGTTAATCCGCGAGGCCGAGAAATCGCCTGAACACCCCGGGAAGAGGGGAGCATCCCCGTCACGTTTGGGTGACGGTGAGCGCCTCAGATTCCGTGCAGCCCATAATCCTATTTCGCCAAAATGAACTCAGGCCGCACAAACGATGAGCGGCACCCCGCCTTCGGCCTTGCATTCGCCGTTCGCGCTCCGCACTTTCTTACCTTTTCCATCGAAACATCACGCCTCGCGACCATGAACCAGAGCATCCGCAATATCGCCATTATCGCCCACGTCGACCATGGCAAAACCACCCTCGTCGACAAACTTCTCAAGGAAGGCGGCGTTTTCCGCGCCAACCAACGCGTCGAGGAGCGTGCCATGGATTCCATGGACCTCGAAAAGGAGAAGGGCATCACCATCAAGGCCAAGAACACCTCCGTTCACTGGAAGGACAAGATCGTCAACATCGTCGACACTCCCGGACACGCCGACTTCGGTGGCGAGGTCGAGCGCGCGCTCCGCATGGTCGACGGCGTGCTCCTTGTGATCGATGCCTACGACGGCCCACAGGCTCAAACCCGTTTTGTGCTCCGCAAGGCCCTCGCCCATGGCCTCAAAGTCGTGATCGTCATCAACAAAATCGACCGCGAAAACGCCGAGCCTGCCAAGATGTATGACAAGGTGCTCGAACTCCTCATGGAGCTCAACGCCACCGAAGAGCAGTTTGACGCCCCGGTTGTTTACGGTTCCGGCCGCGACGGCTACATGATGTTCCACCTCGGCGAGGAAAAAAAGGACATGGCCCCGCTCTTCGAGACGATCCTCGATCACATCCCCCCGCCCTTCGCCAAGCCCAACGAGCCCTTCCACATGCTCGTCTCCAATATTGACTGGAGCGACTACGTCGGCCGCATCGCCGTCGGCAAGATCCTCGGCGGCGTCGCCTCCATCGGCCAAACCGTCTTCATCGTTCGCCACGAGGACGGCAAACGCGTCCGCGCTAAGATCACCAAGGTTTTCGAGTTCACCGGTCTCGGCACCCGTGAAACCGAAACCGCCGTCGCCGGCAACATCGTCGGTCTCTCGGGTTTCGAAGACATCGACATCGGTGACACGCTCACTGCCGACGAGGCCGGCCACGCTCTCCCGTTCACCCAGATCGATCCGCCGACCCTCGAGATGCAGTTCTGCGTCAACGACGGCCCGCTCGTCGGCCAAGAAGGCAAACTCGTCACCTCCCGTCAGCTCCGCGAGCGCCTCATGCGCGAGTTGAAGACCAACGTTTCCATCAAAATCGAAGACACCGACAAAGCCGGTATCTTCAACGTCAAGGCCCGCGGCGCCATGCAAGTCGCCGTCCTCGTTGAGACCATGCGCCGCGAAGGCTTCGAACTCCTCGTCTCCCGTCCTACGGTGATCGAGCGGATCGTCGATGGTCATCGCCACGAGCCGTTCGAGACCGTGTGGATCGAAGTTCCCGATGAGTGCGTCGGTTCGATCATGCAGAATCTCGCCAACCGGAAAGGTCTTCTCACCAACATGGAGAAGCTCCCGCACACGACGATGATTGAAGCCACGATCACCACCCGCGGTCTCATCGGCATGGAAATCGACGTCGTCAACGCCACCAGCGGGCGCGGCGTCCTCAGCCATCTCTTCAAAGAATACGGCCCCTACGCGGGCGAAGTGCTCACCCGCATCACGGGCACACTCATCGCGACCGAAGCCGGCGAGACCACCACCTACGCCCTCGTGATGGTGCAGGAACGCGGCAAACTCTTCGTCGGCCCCGGCGAGCAAGTTTACGAAGGCATGATCGTCGGCGAGAATCCCCGCAACGAAGACATCGCGTGTAATGCCGTCCGCGAAAAAGCCCTGACGAACTTCCGTTCGCAGGGTTCGGGTGTCGCCACCGGCCTTACGCCGGCGTCGAAGCTCTCGCTCGAGCGCGCGATCGAATACATCGCCACCGACGAACTCGTCGAGGTCACCCCGAAGAGTCTGCGTCTGCGCAAGCGGATCCTGAATAACGCCGCTCGTCAAAAGGCCGCGAAGTCCGGCAAGTAAGCCTCCACCGGAAAGTATCTCAGGGCCGCCCCTCACCGGGCGGCCCTTTTTTTGCCCGCGCTCCGAGGTAGCGCGGTGCTTCAGCCCGCGTCCGAAAATACGCGCAAGCGCCGACCTATACACCGCACCCCCGCAGCCGTCGCCCACCTGCACCTCCGGCCGTCGACACCCTCGCCCACCCAGCCACCTCCGCCCTCAGAGCAGTTCCTGCGGCAACTTCCCCACGATCTGCTTGATGTTCTGCACCGCATCGCGGTGGCACACCAAGATCGCATCCGCCGTCTCGACGACGACGAGATCCTTCACGCCGCACAATGCGATCATCCGACCATTGCTGATGGCGATATTGTTACTCGCCCCCGCGACGACGACGGCGCCGCGCGAGGCATTGCCCGCGGAATCCGTCGCCAAGTGTTTGGGCAACGCCGTCCACAGCCCCACGTCATCCCAATCAAACTTGGCCAGGAGCGTCTCCACTGAGCGCGCTTTTTCCATGATCGCGTAGTCGACGGATATTTTTGGCAACACCGGGAAACGCTGCGCGAGGAACGATCCAAAATCCCTCGGCGGAAATTCTCGGATGAACTGCGCCAACTCCGGCGCATTGCGCTCGGCCTCGGCGACAAACGTGCCCACGCGCCAGAAAAACATTCCCGCGTTCCACGCATAATTTCCGCTCGTCACATAATCCCGCGCTGTCGCTGCATCGGGTTTTTCGACGAAGCGCTTCACCTGCCGCACCGTGCCCGCCGGCCCCGTTACGCGCTCGTCACCCATCTCCAAATAACCAAAACCCGTCGCTGCATGATCCGGCTTGATCGCGATCGTCATGATCGACCCTGCCTCGCTCGCCCGCGTCAGCGCCGCGCCCAGTTGCACCGCACACGTCGTCGCATCCGCGATGAACGCATCCGCCGGCAACAACGCCAAAGTCGCCCCCTCGCCGCCCCGCGCCCGCACCAGCGCCGTCGCCAACGCCGCCGCCGGGGCCGTATCCCGCTTCGCCGGCTCGGCGACGATCTGGTCCGCCGGCAGCAAACCCGCGAGCGCCGCCCGCGTGCCGGGCAGCTGCACCTCGTTGGTCAGCACAAAAATATTCTCCGGCGGCACCGCCGCGCCCAGCCGCCGCACCGTTTCTTCCACCAGTGTCCGCTCGGAAAGGAGCTTCAGCAGGTGCTTCGGGGTTTGCGCTCGGCTCATCGGCCAGAACCGCTCGCCGCTGCCACCGGCCATGATACACGCAAAGAATTTTGAATTGTCGCCCATAGGAAAACACCGACGTTGCCCGAGTTCGGCTGTCGAAGCCAAGGAGGAATCCGTACGCGCCCGAAGCGATCTCGTTGACCCGTTCCGTCGCTGTCGCCTCCCTCGCTGCCCACCTGCCCCACGTGCTGCTCGCCTTCCACAAACCTTACGGCGTCCTCTCGCAATTCACCCCCGAGCCGGGGTCGCGTTGGCGGACCCTCGCCGAATTCGGTCTGCCCCGTGGAGTCTATGCGCTCGGCCGCCTCGATGCCGACTCCGAGGGCCTGCTTCTCCTCAGCGATGAACCGGGGCTGAACAACCGCCTCCTCGACCCCAAGCACGCCCATCGCCGCGAATACTGGGCACAAGTCGAAGGCCAACCCTCCGCCGCTGCACTCGCTCACCTCGCCCGCGGCGGCATCGCCATCGACGCTTACCGCACGCTCCCGTGTCGCACCCGCGTGCTGGAGCCCGCCCCGGCCGTCCACCTGCGGACTCCGCCCATCCGCGTCCGTAAGTGCATCCCCGACGCGTGGCTCTCGCTCGAACTGATCGAAGGGAAAAACCGTCAGGTTCGTCGCATGACCGCCGCCGTCGGCCATCCGACGCTCCGCCTTATCCGCGTACGCACGGGCAATTTCCCCCTCGGCGAACTGGCCCTTGGCCACTGGCGCGAACTCTCCTCCGCCGAACGCGACGCCGTGTTTGCTTAGATCCGCACGACGACATCCTCGGTCTTGAACCGCACTTTTTTCCGCGTGGCATTCTTGTCGTCTGCCGCGCGGTAGCCCGCTGCACACCCGACGACCGTGGCGTAATCCGTCCCCGCCAATCCGAGAATCTCGTCGAACTTCGCCGGCTCGATGCCTTCCATCGGACAGGTATCGATACCCAGCATCGCCGCGCACGCCATGAACTGACCGAGCGCAATGTAGACTTGATGCTCCTGCCAAGTGTCCAGCCGCCCCTCTTCGCGCGCCTTGTCGAGATTACCCATCGTCATGGCCTTGAACTTGGCGAGTGAATCCGGCGTCACCGCGAGCACCTCAGCCATCCGTCCGACGTGGCGATCCACATGATCAACCCCCAGATCACGCCGCACCGCGAACACCACGAAGTGCGAGCAGGCCACCGCCTGTGGTTGGCCCCACGAGGCCGGGACCAGTCGCGACTTAGTATCAGGATCGGTCACCACGACGAATTTCCAAGGCTGCAATCCGATCGACGACGGCGCCAACACCAGTGACTGCTCCAGCGCAGCCCAGTCGTCATCGACGATGGGTTTTGTCGGATCGAATTTCTTCGTCGCGTAACGCCAGTGCAGTTGCCGGAGCAACGTCTCGTTGGAAACAGGTTTTGTGTTCATCGAAAAACTCTGCGCGCCCATGCTGCTCGCACCGGCTCGTCCGCCGCCACGGCGTGCGGCGCCCACCGAGGATCGCCTCGGCCTGCGCCGACACGGCACTCCGACCAGCCCGCGACGGAGCGCGCCTCCGGGGCCAATCGTTCACCATGCCTTCGCTGAACGAAGATTTTGCTCATCCGGCGGCGGTGCGGCGTGACTGCCAGGATCGACAGCGGAGCACGGAGATAGGACATGGGGCACGCAGCGAAACGGCTTCCGCTCGATGCGCAACCTCCGAACTATCCGACCTCCACTGCTGGCGAAACGACGAGCCGGTTTCGTTTCGCGCGAGTTGACGTGGTTCCGGGGATTTAGCGGGCCGGCGGGAACCCTTGAACGCTGGCCGAGGTCGCGCACCCGCACTTCAATCTGTGCTTTTCGCGTGAGCTGCAGTCGCAGTTCGCGACGGCTACCAACCGGGAGCGTCAGCGCGGAGGCGTTCTGATCCGGCCACCTCCGGGTCAATGATTTTGCGCAACTTCGGGGCATAGTTTACGCGGAGCCACCAGCGGCACTTCGCGCTCCGTCCCAGTTCAGCGCCCGGCGACGGCGCGCACCACTCTCGTGCGCGGGGCTTAGGTCGGAGCGTTACCGCGACCGGGGAAACGGTGGGTGGCGGTGGGCGTGACCGGGCGGAGGGCGGCGCGCTCCATTCGCGTCCGGGCGCGCTCCCGGCCCACGTGACTCTCCGTGCGAGCTCGTTTTCTGAATACGGCCGGCACGCTGGCCGACATTTCTCGGTGGAATTTCTGAAAACTTGACAAAATATCTAAATGATATCACTTAGCTATCTCATAAATCGCGCCCCCATGAAGCCATCCGATTCCTCGCTGCAGTCTTCCAACCATGACCAGCCGGCCCGCGTCGCGAGCGGCTGGATCGGTCTCGGCATGACCGTCGCGCTGTATGCTGCCGTTCCGCTGCTGATTTTCATCGGTGCCAGAACCCACGTACCTCTCTTGATGTTCGGTGGCGTGCTGGCGCTGATCGTCGCGGTGGGGTTGTCGTGTGGTTTTTTCACACTGCAACCGAACGAAGGCATGGTCCTGATTCTTTTCGGAGCTTACAAGGGGACGGTGCGCGACAGCGGCTTTTTCGTCGTCAACCCGTTTTCCAAGCGGATCAAAATTTCCCTCCGCACGCGGAATTTCAACAGCGACAAAATCAAGGTGAACGAGAAACGCGGCAATCCGATCGAGATCGCCGCCGTGGTGGTGTGGCGGGTGCAGGACACGGCGCAGGCGTGCTTCGATGTAGACAACTACGAAAATTACGTGCGCGTCCAGAGTGAGTCCGCCGTGCGCCATGTCGCGAGCAGCTATGCCTATGACGATGGTGAGCCGCACGAGATCACGTTGCGCGGGGGCAGTGACGACGTATCGGCGGCGTTGACACGGGAACTGCAGGTCCGCCTCGCGAAGGCGGGCGTGTATGTGGAAGAGGCGCGGCTGACGCACCTCGCCTACGCACCTGAGATCGCGCAGGCGATGCTGCGGCGCCAGCAGGCGGAGGCGGTGATCGCCGCGCGGCAAAAGATCGTCCATGGCGCCGTGAGCATGGTGGAGATGGCGCTCAACGAGCTCTCGGCCAAGAAGGTCGTGCACCTTGATGAGGAGCGAAAAGCCGCGATGGTTTCGAACCTGCTCGTCGTGCTCTGTGGCGAAGGCGAGGCCCACCCGGTGATCAACACGGGCACGCTCTACAACTGATGACAGGCGTTTTCCTCTGGTCGGCGGTCGACGGGGCTGGTGCGTTTCACGCCATCGCTCCAGCCAATTTAACGCCGGCCAGCCCGCGCAGCGTGCGTGTGAAGAACTGATCCATGGCTGAGGAACGCAAAGCCTTTCTGCTCCGTATCGATCCCGAACTCTGGTCCGAACTCGAGGCTTGGGCGGCGGAAGAGTTGAGGAGTGTCAACGGGCAGGTCGAATACGTCCTGCGCCAGGCGATCCAAAAGCGAAAGAAGGCCGCAGCGGCAGCGGAAGATCCGGCCCGGCCGGGGGCGAAGTGACGGCGGCGGCATTGCTCTCGCCGCCGGGTTTTTTTGGCTGAACCGGCCGTCGGAATCTGCGCCGAACTTGGCGCAGAATACAGATGCCGGAACCCGCCTGACCAAGTCGGCCAAGCCGAGGCCAACCGAACCCAAATCCGTCGCGAGGCTCGCCTCTAAAAATCTCGGCGGCGATCCGGCGCATGAGTTTTCCCGACAGGCTGAATGCGGCGGTGATCGATAGGCTCGGGCGTGTGCCGGGTCGAAGGGTCTTCGGCCGAGCCTCGGTATTTTTGTTCAAGGGGAAATTTCCGCCGGTCCCGAAAGTTGCGCGACCGCTCGGCGTAACTCATCTCGCCGAGGGCGCGATGCTGCAGGAAGGGCAGACCGTGCGCGTCACGACGAAACTCATCCAAGCCGACGGATTTCAAGAGTGGGTGTCCCACCAACGCGACCGCGAGCTCAAGCAAAGACCACGGGGGCTCCCCTAGCGGACGGCCAAACAACTGCGGCAGGACAGTGGGCATGATTTCACCGATTTCGGTGAACTGGTTTCACAACTACCCCGTGAAGGCGGGACTTTGCGCCCGATCCGAGGATTGGCCGTGGAGTAGTGCCTCGGCCTGCGCGGGCCATAAGACCGACTCCCGGTCCCGGCGCATTGCAACCGAGGGCGGTGACGCGCCCAGGTTACCGTGACCTCGTGGCCATCGTTTCGAGGAGCGCGACGAGAAACGATTTGTCGCCTAGGAGTCGATCCAGCTCGCCACGGGCGGCCGTCGTATGCTCGGCGGCCAAACGCCGTGAGATTTCGAGGCCGTGAAGCTTTACGAACGTCGTCTTGTCGGCTTTGGCGTCCTTGCCCGCTGTTTTGCCGAGCGTCGCAGTATCGGCCGTGGCGTCGAGGATGTCGTCGATGATTTGAAACGCCAAACCGAGATTACGGCCAGCGCGGCGCAAATGCGCGAGTTCGCCGGTGCCTGCGCCGCCGAGGAGGCCGCCCAGCACCAGCGCGGCCTCGATCATCGCGGCGGTTTTGTTGAGATGGATAAACTCGAGTTCACCGGGTGTGGCTTCGAATTTTTTCTCGGCAAGCAGGTCTGCCATTTGACCGCCGATGAGGCGACGGCTGCCGGCGGCAGCGGCGAGTTCGCGGATCAGCGCGTGGGCCAGGGTGGGTTGCGCGTCGTAACTTTCGGCGAGCAAGGCAAACGCGTGCGTGAGCAGCGCATCGCCGGCGAGGAGCGCAGTAGCTTCGTCGAATTGTTTATGGGCGGTAGGACGGCCGCGGCGGAGATCGTCGTTGTCCATACACGGCAGGTCGTCGTGAATGAGCGAGTAGGTGTGGAGACACTCTATCGCGACGGCCGCGGGCAGCGGATCGGTCGGCGCGGTGGCGCTCGGGGCGACGGACTGGAAGAGCTCGGCAGTCGCGAGCACGAGCACAGGACGGAGGCGTTTGCCGCCGGCCTCGAGGGTGTAGCGCATCGCGGTGTGGAGGCGGGCCGGGCGCGTCGTTGCGGCCGGGAGGTAAAGGTCAAGCCCGTGCTCGACGCGGGCGACGTGGCGTTTGAGTTCGGCGGCGAAATCCATCGGGCGGCGAGTAGCGCGCGGTTCACGACGGTCATCAAACAAATTTGACGACCGGAAAGTGCGAGTTGTTAATCACTCTCGCCAAGGCGCACGAGCGCACCCATAACGACGTTCGATCCAATCCATGCCAACCTACGAGTATGCCTGCCCCAAGTGCGGCCACGAATTTGAACAGTTTCAGTCGATGCTCGACGCGCCCCTCAAGAAGTGCCCGAAATGCAAAAAACCAGGCGTGAAGCGTCTCGTCGGCGGTGGCGCTGGACTGATCTTCAAGGGCACGGGGTTTTACATCACCGACTATAAGACGAAGAAAGGTACGCCGCACAAAGACGGTGGCAGTGACGCCAAAGCGTCGTCGAGCGAGAGTAAAACGAGTGAGAGCAAACCGGCAGCGAGTACGCCGGCCACACCAGCCACGCCAGCCGCACCGACCAAGGCATCGAAGTCGGCCAAGAAGTAGCGTTTTTTCCCCATGAGCAAAAAAATTGATCTGACACCGCATGCCCCGGGTTGGGGCGAGGTCATCCTCGGCGCGGCCTTGAGTGTTGCGCTGGGCGCTACGCTCGGCGCGCTCGGCCTCGTATTTAAGCCGACAGTCACCGTGAGGGAGTTACCGAAAGAGCCAGTGGCGGGCGTGACGTATTTCATCGAGGGCTCGCGCGATACGAACAAGGGGAAACAAGCAGCGGCCAAACGAAAGGCGTTTGCTCAGGGGGCCACGGGGGTTTTCTCGATCACCGAGGATGACCTCAACACGTTGATTGGGCCGGCCAAGCCTGCGGCCGCGCCAGCGAAACCGAAACCCGGTGAAAAGGCTGCGCCGGCGCCGACGGTGGCCGCGCCCGAAGAGTTTCTCACGGCAGGCACCCCCAACTTTCGGATCCGCGCGGGGGTCGTGCAAATTGGGTTTCCCGTGACGATCAGCGCCCTAGGTGCGCAATTTAGCGTCGTCGTGCAGGCGCAGGGAACGTTTGTGAAAAATGGGAATACCTTCGGGTTCGAACCGGATTCACTCCTTGTTGGGTCGTGCCCGGTGCAGCGTCTGCCTTACGCCTCGACCTATGTGAGGAAAAAATTCTTGGCTTCGCAGACGGTCGCGGAAGACATCGCGGCGGCGTGGCCGAAGTTGGCGAGCATTACGGTTGATGGGAACGCGCTGAAACTGACCATGCCGTGAAGCGGGTCCGGTTGCTGGCCCTCGGGCTCGCGGCTCTCGCCGTGACGTGGGTGGGGCCCGCCGCCAGTGGCCCGCCTCTGCCGGTCTTGTTTCAGTCTGCGCCGGGACGATTCGAGGTTGCAGCCGTGGATGTCGGCGGCGCGCAACGCGTCGTCGCCCAAGCAACAGAGGCCTGGCAACTGCTCGCGGGTCCGCTGGCCTTGCCCGAGGCGTTTCCGTCACCGGTTTTTGTGCGACTCATTCCGTCGAAGGAGTGGACCGAGCCGGCGCCCTTTCGGGTGTTTGTCGAGGTGGGCGGAGTCGTGTCGGTGCGGGTGCGGTGGGCAGAGGCGACGCCTGAAATCTTGGTGCGCCGCGCGCTCGTGCAGGGACTGTTGATGCGCCAGGCGGTGGCGCGGCACGGTGTCAGTGAGCGACTCGCGGCACCGCTTTGGTTGGAGCAGGCGTGCGTCGGTTGGTGGCGCACGCGCGCGGAGCCCGCGCTGCTCGACGCGCTCAAACAATCGACGGCTCACCGCGTTCCTCCGGCGTTGGATCAGCTGCTCAATTGGCGACGCGGCGAAGCCGAGCCGGTGGAATTGAGCGAGGGGGCGGTGTGGCTCCTCGCCTTCTTGCGCAGTGAATCCGGGCGGCCGCAGGAGTGGTCCACGTTTTTACAGCGGCTCCTCGGCGGCGAAGCCCCGGACGCGGCGTTGGCGGCTGCCTTTCCCGCGCGATTTGAGAACACACGGGAGCGCGAGTTGTGGTGGCAAACCGGGTGGCATCACCTGCGCCGGGTGCGAACGTTACCGGGTCTGGAGGCAGCCGAATCGCGCGTGGATCTGGCGGACCTCGGACGGTTTGTCGTGTTACGCGACGGACGGGAGGTGGTGATGACGCTGCGTGACGTGCTCGGTCAGGTGGGCGAACCGGCGGTGGCAGAAGAACTCACGAAGCGGGCCACCGCGTTCAATCGCGTGTTGCCCGCGGTGCATCCCTTCTACCGCAATGCCGCCCTCTCATTTGGCGAATTGCTGGCGGCGCGGGATAAATCGGCGAAACGCCACGCGGCGTTGTGGGCGGCGTTCGAAGCGGATTGGCGGGACGCGTACGAGTTGGAGAAAGCGAGTGCGGGCGCGTTGGAGGCGATCGAACTCGGCCGCTCGTTGTCATCCAATCCCAATTTGCTTTTAAGATGAGCTTAATCGGCTTGGAGAGAGGAGCCCGCTGACCGGCAATTTCCAGGTCCTGAATCGCCTGCAAGCAGGCTCGTCCAAAAGACCGTTATTTGGCCCAGCTTGAACGCATCTTGGAATAATTGATGACAAACCGGCTCATCATTCCAAGTGGCTGGTGACGGGATGTCATTTAATAGATGACAAAATGGTTTTGCGGTTCGGACCGAGAGCGGTGGTCCAGCGACGGGGGACGGGAGTGTGGTAAGGTCTTGCTCACCGGTGCGGCGGGGCGAAAACTTCGCGGGTGTCGAAGAGTCTGAAAAATATTAGCGTAGTGGCCGCCGCGACGATGGTGTCGCGCGTGCTCGGCTTGGGGCGCGACATGTTGGTGACGGCGGTATTTGGCTTGGGCCCTTGGGCCTCCGCGTTCTACGCGGCCTTCACGTTGCCTAATCTTTTCCGACGCTTGCTCGGGGAAGGAGCGTTGACGGCCGCGTTGGTGCCGACGCTACACGAGGAGTTGAAGGCGCGGGAGCGGGTCGGCGCGTTTGCGCTGGTCAACCAGGTGGCGAGTTGGCTCTTCGTGGCAACCGGCGGGATTGTCGTGCTGGCGATGGCGGTGTTCCTGCAGACGGAGTGGCTGGCGGATGCGGCGCGGGCGGGCGGCTGGGGGGCTGAAACGGTGCAGCGTTTCTTACGGGCCGCGGATCTCGCGGTCGTGTTGTTTCCGTATCTGGTGTTGGTGTGTTTGGCGGCGGCCTTCAGCGCCGCGCTGCAAACGCTCCAGCGATTTCTTGAGCCGGCGCTGTCACCGATCTGGCTCAATCTTTCCATGATCGGTCTACTCGGCGGCGCGGTCTACGCAGGCTGGTCGCCGACGGCGGAGAGCCGCATGCAGTGGTTGTGCGCGGGAGTGCTACTCGGCGGATTTCTACAAATGCTCGTGCCGGCGCTAGCGCTCCGACGCGAGGGTTGGCAGCCGCGGTTCGATCTATCCCTGGGTGCGGCCCTGCGGCAGATCGGTCGCCTCATGGGACCGACGATTTTGGGGTCGGCGATTTACCTCATCAACCTGGCGGTTTCGCGGATCATCGGACTCTCGCTGAACGACTCCGCTGTCACGGTGCTCAATCTCGCGACGCGGCTCATGGAACTGCCGATCGGGGTCTTTGCCGTGGCGATTTCGACCGTGGTTTTTCCGCTGATCGCGAAATACGCGGCGGCGGGCGACACCGCGGGACTGGCGATGGCGTACCGCAAAGGCATGCGCCTGATTTTAGTCATCAACGTGCCGGCGGCAGTCGGTTTGGTCGTGCTGGCGGTGCCGATCATTCGGCTGCTGTTCGAGCGCGGTGCGTTTGTGGCGGCGGATACGGCGGAAATGCAGCCGGTGCTGGCGGTGTATGCGGCGGGACTGCCGGTCTTCGCGTTTGTGAATCTCGTGCTGCGGGCGTTCTATGCGCAAAAAGACACGGTGACTCCGGTGCGCGCGGCGCTGTTGAGTTTTATCGTGAATCTTCTCCTCAGTGTGGTGCTGATGGGGCGCTGGGGCACGGTGGGGCTGGCCGTCGCCGGCAACGTCGCGATCGTGGTGCAGGCGTGGTATCTGCAACGCGCACTCGCGAGCAAGCACGACGCCTTGCGGTTTCATCATCTGGCAGGAGACCTTGTGAAGGTAATCGTCGCGAGCGGGCTCATGGGCGTCATGGTGGCGGCCGGCTGGTGGAGTTGGCTGCGGATGGTGGCGGTGAGTAGGGCGACCGACGCGGTTGCGCTCCTCCTGCTGATTTCGGCGGGCGTGACAGTCTACGTTGCACTGATGTGGGCGCTGAAGATTGAGGGCCGCGACGACGTCGCGGCGATCGTCGCCAAGGCCCGCCATCGGCGGTCCGGGGGCGAACAAAGATGAGCGTTCCCCTGAAACACCGGGTGGACTGGTTTCTCCCCGCGATGGCGGGCGCAGTCGTGCTGGCCGCGCTGGCCCCGGCGATTGGGGCGACCGGTGGCCCGCTGCACGCGGAGACGGTGACCAAGGTGGGCGTCATGATCGCATTTTTTATCTACGGACTCACGTTGTCATTCGCGGCGCTTAAGGGTGGGGCCATAAACTGGCGGCTCCATCTCGCCGTGCAGACGGGGACATTTTTAATTTTCCCAATTGCGGGCTGGATGCTGGTGAACATCGCGGCGCCGTGGATGTCGGCCGATTTGCGCTTCGGGTTTATCTATCTCTGCGCGCTGCCCTCCACGATTTCCTCCTCGGTCGCGTTGACGGGGGTGGCGCGCGGTAACGTCCCGGGAGCGGTGTTCAACGCGACCTTATCGAGCCTCCTGGGGGTCGTGCTCACGCCGCTGTGGCTCTATGTGTTGGCAGGAGTCGCCGGGGCGCAGGGCGATCTCGGATCATCGATTTTCGATATTGCTCGGATGCTGGTGTTCCCGATGGCACTCGGGCAAATGTGCCGTCCGATACTCGGGGCCTGGGCAGCGCGGCATCGGACGGCACTCCAACTGACGGACCGGTGGCTGATCTTGTTCTTAATCTATTCCTCATTTTGCGATTCGTTCGCGCACAAGATTTGGGCAGGCCATAGCATCACACTGTTGGTCGGCATGACGGTGGGCTCGGGGGTGCTGTTTGCGGTGTTAGTGTTCGCGATGGTTGGCATCGCCCGCTTGCAGGGGTTCAGTCACGGCGATCGGGTTGCACTCATTTTCTGCGGTTCGAAGAAGAGCCTGGCGCAAGGTGTGATCATGGCAAAAGTGCTGCTGGCGGCACATCCCGCCGCCGGGCTCGTGCTGCTGCCGCTCATGATTTACCACGCCCTCCAACTGGTCGTCGGCGGGATCCTCGCGCCGCGCTGGGCGAGCCGGGCTGACAGGGAATCACGATGAGCGCGCCAGAGCGGGACGGATCGGTGATGGTCGTACAGCATCGCGTGCAGGAGTGCCGCTTCGAGCTGCCCGTCGAGGGCGTCGTCGCGCGGGTTGACTACGCATGGGACGGCGATGCCGTCATTTTCACGCACACATTTGTTCCGCCGCAGTTGCGCGGGCGGGGAATCGCGGAGCAGCTGGTGCGGGGGGCGCTGGCGTGGGCGGAGAGCGAAAAACACTCGGTGGTGCCGGTCTGTTCCTATGTCGACGTCTTCATCCGGAGAAACCCGGAGTATCAACCGTTGCTGCGATCAGCCGGCTAGCCCTGTGCATGGCCCACAAATATTTAAACGCTCAGGGCATCAAGAAGCACTGGAGGTCGCAGCGCGTTGGAGCCGGATACCATAGACCATCGCCTTGAACTTTATGTCTCCCAGCGAGAGACACTCGAAACCCGGCGGGCCGTCGCACTTGCGCTTCAGATAGCCGCCGAGTTGCACGATGCGGGTCACGGCTTCACCCAACGAGATTTTTTTGACCCGGCAAGCAGGGCCAGCACCGCGCACTCGCCCGCGTCGAAGACCAGCGCCGCCGGCAGGCCGGGGACTGCCCGTCCCATCAAGCCCAGCAGCATGTTCCGCCAGGCAATCACCGCGTCGAGGGCGATGGCCCACAGTAGCGTGGCGGCATCACGGTGCTGATGTTCCAACATCTTGCAGCCTATCTTTAGCACGCAGAGCCACTCCTCGATGCACCAGCGCCGACAAATCAGCGCGACCGCCTGCTCCAATCTAAAATGTTCGAACTACGTGTGCCGGGAGTCCGAGAGGTGAAGTGACAGCAAGCGAAGGCGTGCAAACTCAACCCGACTCCCCGCGCGGGCTCAATCGCGACATGGACCGATTTGCCCAAGACTAGTTCGCGCTGCGCCAGGAAGTCGTGCGCTCTGTCGACACGCACCGCGGGCGGGCCGCCGCGCGCCGCTACGGACGCTCCAGCACGACCGTGCGCCTCGGGGTCCTACTAATGGAAGGACGGCGGCGCCCCTGGTCGACCACTTCCGGCACCCACATCACTCGCCCAAACCGGCGAGCGAGGCCCTAAAAAAATCAACTCGTCGAAACCTCTCTGTCGGGCCCAAATATTAGGCCGGATGAGGTGTCGGTGCGGGATGTCCGCCCATATCACCAGAACTGGCCGCCTTATCGGCGGCTTTCTTTTCAGGCGGCTTTTCATCCAGTTTTGGCGGCAGCGGCATCACAATCGGCGAACGAATCTCGCCGTGCTCGAGGATTTCCAGCACATGGCGGCCTTCGATCGTTTCGTGTTCCAAAAGAGCCTCCGCGATCTTGTCGAGCGCCGGACGGCGCGATAGGATGATCTCCTTTGAGCGACGATATTGCTCGTCCACGATCCGAAACACTTCGGCGTCAATCTTCCGTGCCGTCTCTTCCGAGTAGGGTTGGCTGCGCGTGATTTCACGACCGAGGAACACGGTGTCATTACTCTCGCCAAAAGCGATCATGCCCAAGGGACTCATGCCCCAGTCGCAAACCATATGGCGCGCGATTTTCGTCACCATTAGGATATCACCCGAGGCTCCGTTGGAAATGTCGTTCAAGACGACTTCCTCCGCGATGCGCCCGCCACAGCCCGTCGCGATGCGGATTTCGAGTTTTTTCTTCTCTTGGGTCAGGATATCCTTCTTGGGAATGAACATCGTGCTGCCGAGGCTGCGACCTCGCGGGATAATGGTGACCTTGTGCACCGGCATATGGCCATCGTCCAACACCGCCTGCACCAACGCATGCCCAGCTTCATGGTAAGCCGTAAGCTTCTTTTCGTCATCGTCCATCAGCCGACGACGCTCCCGTCCGAATTGCACTTTCTCCCGGGCGTCCTCGACGTCGATCATTTCGACCTTTTTCTTGCTCCGACGCGCGGCCAGCAGCGCCGCCTCGTTCAATAAGTTGGCGAGTTCCGCACCCGAAAGCCCGGGCGTGCCCCGTGCGATCACGGCCAAGTCTACTGTGTCTGCGAGACTGATACGCTTCGCGTGCACCCGCAGGATCTGCTCGCGACCGTTGAGGTCGGGCAAATCTACGTAAATCTGCCGGTCAAAGCGGCCCGGCCGCAGTAAAGCGCTATCGAGCACGTCCGGCCGATTGGTCGCCGCAATAATAATCACGCCCTCGTTCGTGTCGAAACCGTCCATCTCAACGAGGAGTGAGTTCAACGTCTGCTCGCGTTCGTCATTGCCGCCCCCGACACCGGCTCCGCGCTGGCGCCCGACCGCATCAATTTCATCAATAAAAATCAGGCAAGGCGCACTCTTGCGCCCCTGCTCGAACATGTCGCGGACCCGACTCGCACCCACGCCGACAAACATCTCCACAAAATCCGATCCGGAGATACTGAAAAACGGCACGTCCGCCTCACCTGCGACCGCCTTTGCCAGCAGGGTCTTGCCCGTGCCGGGCGGGCCGACCATCAGGATTCCCTTCGGAATCTTCCCGCCCATTTTGGTGAATTTCTTAGGATCTTTAAGAAATTCCACAACCTCGGAGACTTCTTCCTTCGCCTCATCGCAACCGGCGACCTCAGCAAACGTGATCTTATCGCGGTCACGCGTGAGTAGTTTGGCGCGACTCTTGCCAAAACTCAGCGCGCCACGCCCCGCCTGCTTGAGCTGCCGCACAAAAAGAAAATACAGCAGCCCAATAATGATCAAAAAAGGAATTACCTGAGCCGCAATCGAGGCCAAAACGGTGGTGGTCGGCTGCTCGCTAAACAGCTTGGATTTCTGCAATCGCTCCATGCTCGAATCGGTCACGCGTCCCGCCGCGCGAAACGGCTTAAAGTCCTCGTTCGCTTCCTTTCGGCTCTCGCCCGTAATCGTGTGCCAGTCGCGCCCACCGCTCGGATCCGGGCGGATCACAGCGGCCTTGCGCGGATCGGGCCCCGCGTTGATGTGTTTCGCCTCTGCCCTGTCGACCACCTCTTGAATGGCCAAGGTTTCCGGGGCGGTGTTGATGTTCGGCGACCACATCAATAGGCCTACAACGGCACCGACCAACACCAGCCAGAAGATGAGCATCTTCGGCTGAAAGCGATCCGGTGGGACATTCTTCAGGGCGCGGCGGGACTTTTTATTTTCAGGTTCGGACATTTCCGTGATTGGAGTGAGCGCGGAACGTGGATGTTCCCAGCGGAGAAGTCAATTGGCGCGCCGTCGGAAACTACGGCTCTTGGTTCCAGTTCGTTCGAATCTCAAAATCGTTCCGCGAATCACCGCAAAGCCTTCGCGTCCGAGACTGTGACGAGTGTCATCGCCTCGCTCCACCGACAGCAACAATGACTCGAACCCCTGGCGGGAAAGGTCACCCGCTTTCGGCTGGATGAGCAGCCAACGGTGCAGCGCACGCCGCACCAGCGCCCGGGGCTTGCCGAGGAGCTTGCGCAATCCGAGAGCCCCGTCCGCCCGCAAGGTCCGCAGTCCAGCGAGCCAGGTCTCCAACGCCACATCGTCCTCCTCCAAGAGTTCCCTGGCATGCGCCGCCCCGCCCAGCGCGTCCCGCTTCGCTGCCGCGGCCCATGCCGGCAGCACATCATGGCGCACACGGTTACGAAAAAAATAGCCGCGCGCGTTGCTCGCATCCTCTCGCCACGGAATCTTTGCGGTCCGCAGCGCCGCCACAATTTCGCACTTTTTCAGCGTCAGCAACGGACGCAGATGCACGCGCCCGCGCGCCATCTTATGCAAAGGCCGAGGTGCGGCTAACCCCGCCGTGCCGCTCCCCCGCGCCAATCGCATCAACATCGTCTCCGCGATATCATCCTGCTGGTGTCCGAGCCAGAGCGCGCGTCCCGCTCCATCGAAAAACGTCATCCGCGCAGCCCGCGCTTCGGCTTCACTCGCACCGGGCCGCGCCTCCGACCAGGCTCCGACCACGCACTCCACTCCGAGGGCCGCGCACACGTCTCGGCAAAATTTCTCATCCGCGCGCGAATGCCGCCCGCGCAACCGATGATTGAAGTGCAGCGCCCGCAACCGCGCCCGGCGCTCAGGCCAATGGGCCCACAATAGTAACAACAGTGCGAGCGAGTCCGCCCCACCCGAAAACCCCACCGCCCATCCGGCCCGACGAGACGACTGCTCGGCCCACGCCAACACCGCCGGGTGCAAGCGCGCGCGCGGGAAAATCGCCGCAAGCTCCGCCGCGCGCTCCTGCCAATTGATCGCGCGACGTTTCATCGTTCTCCCGGTCTGGCGCGGCGGCGACTCCACTCCGCTGACGGCCGACTCACGTAAAACTCAAATACTCCTTGCCGAAATACGGCACGAGCGGCGCGGGGATTTTCACGCGACCGTCCGCCTGCAGATTATTTTCCAGGAGCGCCGCGAGCACGCGCGGCACCGCGAGGCCCGAACCATTGATCGTGTGCACGAGCTCCGGTTTGCCCGTTTCTTTCGAACGAAAACGGATCTGCGCGCGGCGCGCCTGAAACGCCTCGAAGTTTGAGCAACTGGACACTTCCAGCCACCGCTTCTGGCCCGCCGACCACACTTCGAGGTCGTATTTCTTCGACTGAGAAAAACCCAGATCGCCACCGCACATGAGTAAGACCCGATACGGGAGGCCGAGTTTTTGCAGCAACCGCTCCGCGTCCAAGCGGAGTTTATCGAGTTCGTCGTAGCTCGTGCTCGGGTGCACCCACTTCAGGAGTTCCACCTTGTCGAACTGATGCAGCCGGTTGAGCCCGCGCACATCCTTGCCGTAGCTCCCCGCCTCGCGGCGGAAACACGGCGTGTAGGCGCAGCGGTAGATCGGCAGCGCGCTCTCTTCGACGATTTCGTCGCGGAAAAAATTCGTGAGCGGCACCTCCGCCGTCGGCACCGCATAAAGGTGATCCGGCGTCGTCTCATACATCTGCCCTTCCTTGTCCGGCAGTTGACCCGTCGCCGTCGCACTCGCCGCATTTACGAAAATTGGCGGATTCACCTCGGTGTAGCCGGCCTGCACATCTTCATCCAAAAAGAAGTGGAGCAGCGCGCGCACGATCCGCGCGCCGTCACCAATATAAAACGGAAAGCCGGCCCCCGTCACCTTTGCCCCCCGCGCAAAATCAAACAACTTCTCGAAGCCTTGGATCTCCCAGTGCGGCAACGCACTCGCCGACACCGCCGCCACGTCGCCATTCGTCGCGTAGACCACATTCTCCTCCGGCGTCCGCCCCTCCGGCACGCTGGAGTGCGGCAGATTCGGGATTGAAAGCATCGCCTGTTTGAACTTTTCCTCGGTCTCCTTGAGGACAACCTCGCGCTCTTTCACCTGCGCCGACACCGCCTTCATCTCGGTGACTTTCCCGATGAACTCCGGCGAACCCTTCGGCAGCGCCGCCATCGCCGTATTGGCGCCCTTTTGCTTCGCCCGCAACGCCTCCACTTCGTGCAATTGCGCGCGCCACGCCGCGTCGATCGCGAGCACGGCGTCGAGATCGACGTCGAGGTGTTTCTTGGCAATCGCCGCGCGCACCACGTCGGGCGTTTCACGAATCAGTTTGGGATCAAGCATGGAGAAAAATGAGAGAGTTAAACCGCCCACGGACCAGTCCGCTTATTTGAATCGGGCCCGGGCTTTGACGAATCGCGCGTAAACATCCTTCGCCGTCAAAAGCTTCAAATCTCCGACGGGAGCCTGCACCACGACATGCGTGGGCGCCGTCAGCGGATACGGTCCAAACAACCGCGGATCCGTCGGCCCAAAAACGCCCAGCACCCGCACCCCCAACGCCGCCGCCAAGTGCATCGGGCCGCTGTCGTTCGAGATGACCCAGTCCGCGCGTTTAATCAAAGCCGGCAGCGACACGAGGCTGGTGTTGCCCGTAAGGTTGAAAAACTGCTCCGCCGTATACGCTCCGCGGTCATGCACGTAGTTGCTCCCGGCCCAGACGACCTTGCGCGTCTTGTCTTCGCGCAGAATCATTTCCGTGAGTTGTTTGAACCCGCCCCAACATTTTTCCGCCCGCCGGCTGTCCGGAAACATCACGATGGGCTTGGAGCCTCCGCGCCCGTCGGCAAAACGCAAATTCAAGCTGTCCACCTCACGAAACTTGAGCGTGCCCCGCAGTTCCGGCTTCGCTCCCAGCACGGGACAAAATTGCAGGAGAATATCGATGGCGTGGCTGCGTTTTCCGTCCGGAGGCAGCGCCACGCGCTCGTCGTAAAACATCCCCGACCACTCGCGCGCATCGCCGCGCCCCACCTTTTTTTTGGCCAAGGCGCGCGAGGTCATCAGACCCGTGCGCAGCAGTCCCTGCATATCGAACACGAAGTCGAATTTGGTTTTCCGGATTTCCTTCGTCAGCTTCAGGAAGCCCTTCGCCCCGGCCGCCCGCTCAAAAACATACACGTGATCAACCGCCTCGCAGGCCCGCACGATCGGGGCAAACATCTCCCGCACCACCCACGAAATGCGGAGGCCCGCACATTGCGCCTTGAGCGAGGTCGCAACCTGCAAGGCATGCACGATGTCTCCGAGCGACGAGGGCTTGATGATGAGAAGTTCAGTCATGGATACTTCGCGCAATTAAACAGAATCTGCTTTTAACCACGCGAACGTTACGTTTCATGGTTTTTCTCGGCGGAAATCAAACGCCAAATCCCGCTCTCTCGTCCGCGTGCTGCTTTTTTTCCTCAAATTTCTCGGCTGGCTCTTCGCTCACACTCCCGAACCGCTCTTGCGCGCTCTCTCTGCCACCCTCGGGGATTTCGTCTTCTTTTGCCTCCCGCGCCGCCGTCGCCTCGTCCTTTCCAACCTCCACCACGCGTTCCCCGAAAAACCCTCCGCGTGGCATCGCACCATCGGACGCGAGAGCTGCCACCGCATGATCGAGACAGGTTTTCTCTCCCTCGCCACACCCTACCTCAACGAGACCCGCCTCCGCCAGATCGTCTCCGCCTCCCCCGAGCTGCTCGCCGCTCACGCGCTCCACCGCGCTGCCCCCGCCGCGACGCTCATCTGTTCCCCTCACCTCGCCTACTGGGAGGCCCAAACCTCGCAGCCTCTCGTCGTCCCCGGCCCTTTCCCCGAATTCGGCATCATCTTCCGCCCTCTCGACAACCCCGCCGCCAACGCTTTCGTCAAAACCTCCCGCGAGCGCTTCGGCATGAAGCTCCTCTCGCGCAAAGAAGGCTTCGCTGACGCCCTGAAAATCCTCCGCCGCCAAGGCTTCGTCGGCGTCCTCTTCGACCAAAACGCCGGCCTCCAAGGCGCGCTCACCACGCTCTTCGGCCGCGTCTGTTCCACGACCGAACTCCCCGGTCTCATGGCCGAGAAATTCCACGCCCGCGTCTACGGTATTTTTCCACGCCGTCGCGCTTTCTGGCGCGTCGAGGTGAGTGTGCAACTCATCGCCACCGGCGGCGAATCCTTCGCCGTCACCCTCGGCCTCAACCGTTGGCTCGAACAGCTCCTCTCCGCCGACGACAACCTCTGCTCCTCGTGGCTTTGGGCCCACGACCGCTGGCGCAATCAGGACATGCCTCAAAAACGCTTCCGCCTCGAAGCGAAACGCGACCTGCTCGCCGCCGACCTCCTCGCCCGCGGCCTTTCCAGGCTCCCCCACCGCACGCGCATCTACGTCCGCCTCCCCAATTGGCTCGGCGACGTCGTCATGGCCCTGCCCCTCCTCCGCGCCCTCCGCGCCGGTCGCCCCGACGCCGAGATCACCCTCGTCGCTAAAAATCAATTCCTCCCGCTCCTCGAGGGCTGGGCTATCGCCGACCGGACCCTCGCCCTCCCACCCCAAGGCCTCGGCTACTATTTCTTTTTCCGCCGCCTCCGCCATCAACACCCCGACGTGTGGCTCCTCTTCACCAATTCCCTCCGCGGCGATCTCGAGGCTTGGTTGACCGGCTGCCGTCAACGTTTCGGTCTCGTCCGCCCCGGCAAACCCCGCCCGCTCCTCTCCCACGCCTACCGTATGCCCGCCGATTTCGACGAACGCACGCACCACCAGCTCGCACTCTGGGAACTCTTCCTCCGCCACTTCGGCCTGCTCGCTCCCCTCGACCGCACCCCACTTCAATCGAAAATCGAAAATCAAAAATCAAAAATCGCCTTGATTCCCGGCTCCGAAAACACGCCCGCCAAACGGTGGCCTGTCGCCCACTGGCGCGCCCTGATCGAGATCTTTCCGGCCGCCCACTTCGTCCTGTTTGGCACCGCCCACGACGCCCCGCTCACCAACGCAATCGCGGCCGGTTCCGATTCCACTCGCGTTGAAAACCTCGCCGGCCGCACCACCCTCCCCGACTACGCCGAGCGTCTCCGCAGTTGCCGCCTCCTCGTCACGAACGACACCGGCGGTATGCACCTCGCCAACGCCCTCGGCGTCCCCCTCCTCGCCCTGTTCGGCCCGACCAACCCCGTTCGCACCGGCCCCGTCTTCGCGTCGCCCGCCCGCATCCTCCAGCCGCCCGCTTGCCCACTCACCGGTGGCGGCAACCTCGCCAACCTCACACCTGAAACCGTCGCCGCAGCCTTGCGCGAACTCCTCTCACCCCCACGCTCCTGACCACCCGGCCGACTTCCTGCTCTCCCACCCACTCCCAGACCTTGGTCATTGGACCTTGGTCCTTCCTCTCCCACCACTCTCCGCCACCCGTCGTTAGTCATTAGACATTAGTCATTGGTCATTCCCCTCCCCTCCCTTCCTCCGCCCCGTGCCTCTCCTCTCCGTCACCGACCTCCGCACCTATTTTCATACCCGCAGCGGCGTCTATCGCGCCGTCGACGGCGTGAGCTTCTCCCTCGAACGCGGCGAGACCCTCGGCATCGTCGGCGAATCTGGCTCTGGCAAGTCCGTCACCTGTTACTCGATCATGGGGCTCATCCCCACGCCCCCTGGCCGCATCGAGAGCGGCACCGCCATTTTCGACGGCGTCGATCTGCTCCACTGCACGCCCACCCAGTCCCGCGCCATCCGGGGCAAACGCGTCGCGATGATTTTCCAAGACCCGATGACGTCCCTGAATCCCTACATGCGGATCAGCGACCAGCTCATCGAGCCGCTGCTCATCCACGAAAATCTCTCTAAATCCGCCGCCCGCCAACGCGCCCTCGCCGCCCTCGAATCCGTCGGCATCAACGACCCCGACAAACGCATCAACCTCTACCCGCACGAATTTTCCGGCGGCATGCGGCAACGCGTGATGATCGCCATGGCCCTCATTACAAAGCCCGAACTCCTCATCGCCGACGAACCCACCACCGCCCTCGATGTGACCGTTCAGGCGCAGATTCTCGAGCTCATCAAAAAGATGCAGCGCGAACTCGGCATGGCCGTGATCTTCATCACCCACGACCTCGGCGTCGTCTCCGGCCTCTGTGACCGCGTGCAGGTCATGTATGCCGGCCGCATCGTCGAGTCTGCCGACACCCGCACGCTTTTCCATTCGCCCCGCCATCCCTACACGCGCGCCCTCCAACGCTCGATCCCCTCGCTTCAACCCAAGGGCACGGAACTCTACACGATATCCGGCATGCCCCCCGACCTCTCGAAGCCGCTCCCCGGCTGCGGATTTTCCGCCCGTTGCGAACACGCCACCGCCACCTGCACCGCGACGACCCCCGCCCTCGCGAACCTCTCTCCCACCCACGCTCAGGCCTGCCTCCGCGTCCAAGCCGGCGAACTCCTCTGAGAACTTAAACCGCGAATTTCCGCCAATCCTCGCTAACGCCGATCCGAATTCTTCGCCACGCTCCGCGCCTCCATTAGCGAAAATTAGCGCAGATTATCGGTTCAAAAAACTCCGTCTCACCGGTCTTCCCTCGGTCTTCCCCTTTCCGTGTAGTCCGTGTGTTCCGTGGGCCCCCTTCCGCCTCCACCGCCGCCTCCGAAACATCCCTGTCCATCCCTGTCCATCCGTGGTTAAAATTTCCTCGTCCATGACCTCGCCCACGTCATCCCCCTCGCCCGCCCCCATCCTCGAACTTCGCGACGTCAAGACCCACTTCCCCATCTCGTCCGGCTTCCTCTTCAAACGCCACGTCGGCACCGTCAAAGCCGTCGATGGTGTCACCCTCAGCGTCGCCCGGGGCGAAGTCCTCGGTCTCGTCGGCGAATCCGGCTGCGGCAAATCCACCCTCGCCCGCACCATCCTCCAACTCGTCCCCACCACCGGCGGCACCGTTATCCTCTCCGGCCAAAACCTCACCACGAGTAACACCTCCGACATCCTCGCCGCGCGCCGCGATCTGCAGATGGTTTTCCAGGACCCCTACGCCTCGCTGAACCCGCGCATGACCGTTTTCGATACACTCGCCGAACCGCTCCTCGTCCACGGCGTGTGTCGCCCCGCCGACATCAACGCCCGCGTCGCCGCCCTCATGCGAACCGTCGGCCTCGCCCCGCGCTTCATGCAGAAATACCCGCATGAATTCTCCGGCGGCCAACGCCAACGCATCGCCATCGCCCGCGCCCTCGCCCTCGAGCCCAAGGTCATCATCGCCGACGAACCGGTCTCCGCCCTCGACGTCTCCATTCAGGCGCAAATCCTTAACCTCCTCGCCCAGCTCGTGCGCAAGATGAACCTGAGCCTCGTGTTCATCGCCCACGACCTCTCCGTCGTGAAGCACATTTCCGACCGCATCGCCGTGATGTATCTCGGAAAAATCGTCGAGCTCGGCCGTGCCGCCGACGTGATCGAGCGCCCGCGCCACCCCTACACCCGCGCCCTCGTCAGCGCGATCCCCACACCCGACCCCGACGTCGAGCGCACCCGCCAACGTATCGTCCTCCCCGGCGATCCGCCCTCGCCCATCAACCCGCCGTCCGGCTGCGCCTTCCACCCGCGCTGCCCCTACGCCCACGAGATCTGCAAATCCTCCGTCCCTCCGCTCGCGCCCTTCGAAGCCGGCCGCGACGTCGCCTGCCTGCGCACCGAAGAAATCTCCGCTCTCTAGTCGCCGTATCTCGCCTCTCTCATGCCGCGAAAAATCCGCCAGCTCATCACGGACTTGGAAGCGGCTGGATTCGCGCCAGTCGAGGGCGGCAAGGGCTCCCATCGAAAATTTCGCCACCCACGCTTTGCAGGTTCGGTAATTTTGAGTGGCAAAGCCGGAGAGGACGCCCAGCATTATCAAGAGAAACAAGTTTATCACGCCATCCGCGAAGTCACCCAATGAAAGCCGAAGACCGTTACCTCAAATTCGTCCGCTGGAGCGACGAAGACCACGCTTACATCGGCTACTGTCCCGACCTTTTCCCGTGGGGAGGCGTCTGCCACGGCGCGAGCGAAGACGCCGCCTACCGAAAACTTCGTATGCTCGTTCAGGAAGAAGTAAAGGAACTCGCCGAGGGTGGCCAGGAATTGCCCGCGTCGAACACGCGCCCGATGCGGGATGCCGTGCTGGTCTGAGATCGCATCCTGAATCAAGCGGACGCTTTCTTGTCTGCAGTTTTTTGCCTGCGCCACCAACCATAAGCCCGCACGGTTTTCACTCGTCATTCACTCTAACCCCAAGGCGAAGACTCACGCTCAATATTGAGCCTAGTGAATTGGTTGCTCCGGATCTTTCCGTTAATTCTCAACCCGTCGAAAATGAATTTCCTTCAGCTTTATTTCGTCAATCGAGATCACCCGGTGCGGATTTCA
>CAMBVX010000057.1 GCA_945871085.1 Opitutus sp. GAS368
AGCCCGCGCGGGAGGGCAGGCGGTGCGATTCAGTGCGGGCTGAAGCACCGCACTACGCTCCGAGATTCGGGAGATTTTATCGGGCGGCTCAACGCACGTTGACGTCGAATTTGCGGTGGAGGCGGAGGTCGGTGCTGGAGGAGCCGACGGGGACGAAAAATTCGCCGGGCTCGACGACGCGGCGGTCGCGCGGTTGATGAACTCGCGGTCACGGGCGGGAGTTGGCAGCCGGTCTTGAGAATCGCCGAAGAGCGCTTCGACGCAGACAAGAAACGATGCGCGGGCGTCAGGTTTTTTTCGCGTCGGCTTTGGGCGCGAAGGTGGGGCGGTCGAGTTTGATGCTCAGGTCGCGCAGCTTCGGGCGGAGTTGGGCGTAGTCGACGCGCTGGACGGCAAGGTCGGATTGGATGGCCAGCGACGCGGCGACACCGGAGGCCTCGGCGAGGGTCATCCAGACGGGCTCCATGCGGATTGAGGTCATCGCGATGTGGCTCGCGGAGCAGCAGACGGGGACGAAGAGGTTGCGGCACTCACGTTCGTGCGGAGTGATCGCGCGGTAGGGAATTTTGTAGATGCCGTGATATTTCTCCTCGAGGTAGAGCATCGAGTAGTCGCCGCCTTGGAGCGCGACTTGGCCGTCGAGCGGGTGCATGGCGTAGGGCCAGTCGTCGACGCCGTAGGAGGCGAGGCCGACGGAGTCGCCGGGGTCCGTGGTGCCTTCCATATCTTTCTGCGTGACGACGTAGCTCGAAATCATGCGGCGCGCCTCGCGGACGTAGAGTTGGTGCGGCCAGCCGGCGGTGTCGTCGAACTGGCCGGGGTCGAAACCGGCGACGCGGGCACGCTCCTTGAGTTTCTCCGGGGCGGAAGGATCCGTGCGGAGGAAATGCGTGATGCCGCGGAGGAAGTCTTGATGGAATTTCCAGAGGCGAGCGCGCGTGGGCCAATCGCCGTCGGGGTAGGCGGCGTTGCAGCCGAAGACGGTCGGCGCGATGAGACTGCGCGAGAGGTTGCCCGCGCCAGGATAGTGGATACCGCCGGTGGCGACCTCGTATTCGCCGAGCTTGCGCATGCGGCGGCCGTTGAGGTTGAGCTTTTGGGTGAACGCGCGGCGGTAGACCTCGAAGGTGAATGGGTCGTAGTCGTCGGGCGGGTCGATGGGCAGCTGGTTTTTCTCGAGGGTGAACTTCCAGCGGAAGCCATAGCCCATCGTGAGTTTGTCAGCACTGCCGAGGGGGCCGGGCGTGTGGTCCTGCAGGAGCGGAAGGAGACCGCTGCGTGGATCGCCGGGCTTCACGTAGGGATCGATGGCGTAGACGGCGAGGGGAGGGCGGACACCGGCGAGGTTTTCGCCGTAGTGGTCGCGGGATTCGCGGCCGAAGGTGTAGCTCACGCCGGCCTTGGCCATGAGGTCGCCCTCGTAGGAGCAGTCGATGAACATCTTGGCGCTCACGGTGACGGCGCCGGTTTGCTTCGGCTGAGCAATGGGGCAACCGAAGCGGTCGGGCGGGGCGTGATCGAGGACGAGGGAGGTGATCGTGGCGCCGGTTTTTGTAACGGAGGCGACGCGGTGTTCGTAGAGGATTTCGACGCCGTGCTGTTGCGCGAGGTCGGCGAACATGCGGCGGTATTGTGGATCCGTGAGGCCGTCTTTGAGAATTTTTTTGGCGGAGCCGCCCGCGGCTTCCGAGCGGCCCCAGTCGATGTGGACGAGCCCGCTGCCCGTCATGCCGCCGAGCCAGCGGCTGGGCTCGATCACGAGGACGCGGCGGCCCTCGCGGGCGGCGGCGACGGCGGCGGCGATGCCGGCGGCGTTGCCCGCGTAGACACAGACATCTGCGGTGCGGTTGCGGGGGTCAGCGGCGCGAAGGGCGGAGGTGAGGGGGACGGCGACAGCAGCGGTGCCGAGCTGCGTGAGGAAGGAGCGGCGGTTGAGCGGCGGATGCATGGAAAAAAGGGGAAAATGGGGGGCGCCGGTGGTTGGGGTGTAGCGCGGAGCTTCAGCCCGCGCTTGGACGCTGAGGAGCACGGGCTGAAGCTCCGTGCTACGAAACGAAAACTCAGAACGTCTTCGTGGCGGAGAGGCGGAAGCTGCGCGGGGTGGTGTAGCTGAAGTAGCGCGGGTAGCTCACGCGGGCGGGGGAGGTGAGGTCGCCGTTGGCGGCGCGCAGGCCGATCGTGTTGTAGAGTGGGGCGTTGTAGTTGAAGAGATTCGTGATGGAGAGATTCAGGTCGACCTTTTGGCGGCCGAAGAGCTTGACGGGATAGCCGACGGTGGCGGTGCCGAGGAAGTAGGATTTTTGCCAGACGACCGTGTAGGCATCGACCTTCGGATCGTCGATGGAGAGGAGCGGGTTGGCCGGGCTGACGATCGTGTCGGCGCCGCGGTAGCCGATGACTTGCGGGCCGCGGAACTGCATGCCGTAGCCGAGGCGCAGGCCGGTGAGTTTGCCGCGGCTGAAGCGGTAGTCGCTGTAGGCGTTGGCCGTGTATTTTGTGAGACGATTGAGGAGCTGGGTGCCGCTGACCCAATTGGCGCGGCTGGCTTGGAGGTTGTTCCAAGCGTTGACGGTGGCGTTGAGGTCGGGGGAGTTGGCGGTGGTGACGCCGGGCTTGGCGAGGGCAAGGCCGCTGGCGTCGAACTGGATGCCGGAGTCGTCGAGGATCTGTTTGAAGGTGGGGGTCTGGGCGTCGACCCACGCGCGCGTCTGGCGGTAGGCGTCGGTCTGGGAGGCGTCAGCGAGGCCGACGTTGAGGGTGAGGCGCCAGTGGGGTGTGAGGTTGGCGACGGTCTCGAGTTCGTAGCCGCGGCTCTTGCGGTCGAGGGAGTCGTTCCAGCCGATCGGCACATCGCCGAGGCCGCGGCGGTTGCGGCCGTCGGAGCTGAGGTCGCCGATGGCGTTGGCGTTGATCAGGACTTGAAGACTGCTGAAGCCGGAGGGCTGTGTGATGGAGGCGTCGTTTTCCTTCGATTCGTAGCGGCTCAGGGTGACGTAGAGTTTCGGGCCGAAGGAAACGCGGAGGCCGTAGTCTTTGCCCTCGGAGACGGAGGGCGGTGGTGTGCCGTAGTCGATGGTGGTTTTGGTGAAATCGGTGGGGTTGAACGTCTGCGCGAAATTTCCCCAGAGTGAAATGCCGCGGCCGACGTTGAAGATGCCGCCGACGGATTTGGTGGGTTTCTTTGTCTGCGTGGGCGGAGGGTTAAAATCGTCCTGGAAGCGGTCGCCGGCGTATTGGGGGAGGGCGACGCCGGTGGTCGTATCGCGCGGGCGGGTGGCGGGGGCGAGTTGCGACGGGCCGGTGGCAGCGCCGGCGGCGTTTTTCGGCACGTAGGTGAGTTTGAAGTAATCGGCCGGCGCGTTCGGGCGGTAGATGAAGTGGTCGCGGGTGAGCACGCCGTAGCTTGCGGGATGATCGAGCGGGCGGAGGAAGAGGCGCTGGTTGCGGTCCACCTGATCGGAGCGGAAGGCGCCGAGGAGAATCAGGCGTTTTTGCCAGAACGAGAGATTGGCGGAGGCTTGGTAATATTTCGTGGTGGCGTCGCTGAGGGTGGTGGCGTCGTTGCGGTCGGAGCCGAGGACCCAGAGAGGATTGTAGGTGCGGGAGGTGCCGGCGATGGGATCGACGAGGGCGATGGATTTCATCTCGGTGAGTTCACGTTCGTGCTGATTCCAGTAGTAGCGGTAGCGGAGCGTCTGCGTGCGCGTGCTGGTGACGAGACCCCACGCGCGGGGATCGGCGTCGACGGGGATCATGTAATATTCGCGGGACCGGAAGAGCTGCTGGTTTTCGTGGGCGCCGATGAGGTTGGCGCGGAGATCGAACCAGCGGGTGCTCTTGCTGTAGGCGGCGGCGAAGCGCAGGGCGCGGTTGGTGGTGTCGACTTTCTGGCGTTCGGGGCGGCTGAATTCGTTGTAGGGCTGGAGGAAGTTCGGGTTGGTGACGCCGTCGGGGAGGAGACGGTTGATGTCGATGAACGTGTTTTGGTAGCCCTGATTGGTGTAGTAATCGATGAGGCCGTAGCTGAAGAGTTTGTTGACGGCGCCGGAGAGTTGGAGGTTGAGCGACTCGCCGAGGCGTTGGTCGATGAACACGGTGGCGTCGCGGAAGCGGTTAATCGCGGTGGGATTCGGGCCAATGTTGGTGAACGAGCGGGCTGGCACGCGGAAGGCGGAGCCGGCAATCGCGGCGTCGTAGATGCCGGGCGTGATCATGGGCGTGTCGATGAGGGGGCCGCCGTTGAAGCCGAGGTTGCCGCCGCTGGCGGCGGTGACGCCGTTGACCGGGCGGTTGCCGCCGAAGAACGTGGTCTGCATCATGCCGGTGTAGCTGAGGGCGGTGTCGAAGCTGCGACCGGAGGCGGGGGAGACGACCCAACTGTTGGTGCCGACGCGCGAGGCGCCGAAGGCGGACTGGCTGGGGAGCGTCGTGGGTTGGAGGCCGGAGTAGACGGTGCGGCCGTCCCAGCCGGTGAGGGAGTCGTTGAGGGCATTCATGCCCGCGGTGGCTTTTTGTTCGTAGTAGTCGCCGATCAGGGAAATGCGGGTGGAGCGCGTGGGCTCGATGGTGAACGAGGGCGAGACGCCGCGGCGCTGCGTGCGCTCCCAATCGCGGAACGTGTGGGTGTCCTGCCACGTGGTGACGACGCGGGCGGCGACTTTTTTATTCAACGAGTAGTTGGCGTCGACCGTGGCGCGGAGCGAATCCCACGAACCATATTCGGCGCGGACCTCGGTGGCGTTGCGGCCGAGGCGGGCGCTTTTCACCACGGCGTTGGACGTGCCGCTGATGGTGCCGGTGCCGAAGAGGATGGAGTTGGGGCCGCGCGCGTAGTCCATGCGCTCGAGGTTATAGGTCGAGGGATTGGTGCCACCGGTGAAGAAGTTACGGTTGACGGCATTAGAGCCGACGCCGCGGATCGTGCTACTGCCGGTGCCGCCGAAGAGCTGGCCGCCGCCGTCGTCGGGCGTGGTCGTGGCGCTGACGGTCCAGTTGATGGCTTCGTTGAGATCGCTGAGATTGAGGGCGTCGAGGAACTCGCGGGTTTGCACGGAGTAGGCGACGGGCGTATCGGCGAGGTCGGTGGCGAGACGGCCGCCGGCGAGGGAGCTGGCGGCGACGAAGCCGACGTCCTTCGAGGTGTTGACCTCGAAAGGCGAGAGCAGGACCGCTGCTTCGCCGGCGGGCGAACTCGATGAACGCGCTGGCGCGATTTGGGCCGATGCGACTGCGGTGGCGAGCGCGACGAACGGGATGATGAGTCGCGCGGTTATGGTGGTGTGCATAGATTTGGTGTCTTGGGGCGAAGGTGTTTCACGGGATGCCAGATTACGGATCGATCTGACTTGCGCCGCGCCGAGCCTACGGCGGCCAAGCCAGCGCGCGATGGGCCGATCGGAACAAGCGGCTGGCTCGTCAAACCTTCCGTGGCGCTGCGGGGGAAAGCGGCCGGTCATTTCAACTGTGATGAAACCGCGGCGGCGACTTCACGGCCGAGGAAGCCGTAGCCGGCGGAGGTGAAGTGAACGTCGTTGGGGTTTTGCAGGGTGGCGAGCTGTGGCTTAATCGCGGTGAAGAGGTCGTCGAGGGCGACGGCGTGTTTCGCCATGATCGCGGCGGCGACGGTGTTGCGTTCGACGATGGAGACGGAGCTTTGCTTTTTCGCGAGGTCGTCGGGAATGGGCGTGGTGCTGGCCCAGGTGAGTTTCGCGCCGGTGGCTTGGAGGCGCGTGACGATTTTGGTCAGGCGGTCGGTGTAGTCGGCGAGGGGCGTGGCACGGTCGTGGATGCCGAAGTTGAAGTGGATAAGGTCCCATTTTCCTGCGCCGAGCCAGACCTCGAGCTTCTTGAGACCGTTGGCGGTGGGACCGCAGTTTTCGGGGGCGCGGTGGACGTTAGCCTTGCCCGCGAGCGCGGCGCGGACGGCGAGGGTGTAGCCGCGGGAAACGGAGTCGCCGATGAGGAGGACGCGCGGGAGCTTGGGGTCGTTGACGACGAAGTCCCAGGCGGTGGCCGTGCCTTTGACGAAGTCGCGTTTGTGGATCGGGAGGTAGAAAGCGTTGCCGAGATTTTCCTGGAGGATTTTTTCCCACGCCTGGCGCTCGGGGGAGAGGGTCGCGACTTTGGCTTGGTAGAGGCTGTCGAAGCGCTGGTCTTCGGCGGCCTTTTTGGCGGCGGCTTCAGCGGCGGTGGTGGGTTCGGCGGCGGAGAGGGCGGAAAAGACGGCGAGGAGGACCACGGAGACGAGCGAGGTGAGTTTCATGATACGAGAGAGGCGGATCAGAACGGCACGGTGGCGGCGAGGGTGTAGCTGCGCGGGGTCTGATACCAGAAATTGTTGGGCGTGGTGGTGCGCGAGGGGTTGGTGACGTCGCCGCCGGGCGGGCGGAGAATGGTGCTGATGTAGCGGGGCTTCGCATCGTCGAGGAGGTTGTCGATGCTGAGGTTAAAACGGATTTGGGTTTTCGCGGAGACGCGCCAGTTGTAGCCGACGGTCGCGGCGGCGACCCAGTAGCCGGGCGAGTAGACGATGGTGAAGGCGTCAACCTTCGCGTCGTCGATGCCTTGGGCGGGATTCGCGGGGTTGACGATGGTATCGGCGCCGCGGTTACCGATGACGGAGCGGCCGCGATAGCGCGCGCCGCCACCGAGGCGCAGGCCTTTGAAGCGGCCCTCTTGAATGGCGTAGTCGGTGAAGAGGTTGGCGGAGGTGGTGTTCTGGCTGATGACCGTGCCGGAGACGATGCTGGCGCGGCCGGCGAGGAGCGTGTTCCAAGCGGCGACGGCGGAGTTAACGTCGGGCGAGCGTTGGTTGATGGCGATGGTGTTGTTGACGATGGCGACGTTGGCGGAATCGATGAGGCCGCCGGCGTCGAGGACGATTTGGCGGAGGGTGGCGAGGTTTTTATCAATGTAGGCGGCGGTGATTTCGCCGGAGTTGGTGGCGAAGGCACGGGCGACGGCGTAGTTGGCGGAGAGGCGCCAGGCTTTGGAGAGATTGGCGACGGCTTCGAGTTCGAAGCCGTTGGCCTTGCCCTGGCGGCGGTCGATGAAGACGGCGGGGAGCGGCTGGAGGCCGCGAGTGTTCAGGCCGCTGGCGGAGAAATCGCCGACGGCGTTGGCGTTGATGATAGTGTTCATCGGGCCGCCGGTGTTGGCGGGGGCGCCGGTGTTCTGGTTGTCCTCTTTCGAGAAGTAGCGGTTGAGCGAGAGGTTCAGGCGGCGGTCGAAGAGGCTGAAGCGGATGCCGGCGTCGACGCCTTCGGCAATGGTGGGTGGGAGCGTGTTGCCGGAGAGGGTGGGCTGGACGTTGGGGAGATTGTAGGTCTGCGCGTAGTTGGCGTAGAAGCTAACCCACGAGCGCAGGTGGAAGACGCTGCCGACGGAGTAGGTGGTTTTGGTGCCTTTGATGGGCGGGGGCGCGTAGTCGTCCTGGAAGCGATCGTTGGCGTATTGGGCGAGGCGATTGCCGGCGCCGTCGCGGGGGCGTTGGAGGGCGGGAGTGGAGGGGCCGGTGGCGAGGCCGGCGGTGTCCTTGGGAAGGTAACTGAGCTTGAGGTAGTCGGACGGGGCCTTCGGTTTGAAGACGATGTCGTTGCCATTCCAGTCGGCGGGGTAGTCGCGGATGAAGGAGTTGTATTCGACCTCGTTCTTGTAGTCGTCGAAGCGGACGGCGCCGAGGACGATGAGACGGCGTTTGAAGAACTGACCGTTCACGGAGCCGAGGGCGTAGTTGTAGGTGGCTTTGGTGTTGGCGTTCACTTCGGGGCGCGAGGTGTCGTAGGTGTAGGCGGGCGTGACCTCGCGCGTGACGCCGAGGACGGGATCGACGAGCTGGATCTTGCCGAGCTGCGGGAGCGGGCGGCCGGTTTGATTCCAATAGTAACGGTAGCGGATGAGATCGGTGAGGGACCAACGGCGAGGGTCGGGATCGAGGCGGGCACCGAGGAGCGTGAGGCGTCCAAGGTTGTCTTGGACGTTGGTGCCGAAGAGGGAGTTGAACTTGAAGTCGCCGAAGCGGGTGTCCTTCACGTAGGCGACGGCGCCGCGGATGTTATGGGCATCGGTGCCGCGGGGATTCTGCTGGCGGTTGGCCTCGCTGTAGGGCTGGAGGAAGTTCGGGTTGGGGGCGCCGTTGGGGAGGTTGCGGTTGATGTCGATGAGGGTGGTGACGAGGCCGCGGTTGAGGGTGATCTCGGCGGCGCGGAAGCTGTTGTTTTTGTCGAGGGCGAGTTCGAAGAAGAGGGACCGGCCGATGGCGTGGTTGAAGTAGAGCGCGACGTCGCGGTAGCGCTGCCAGAAGACGGGCGCGTCGAAGGACGGGGAGAACGTGCGGCCGGGGAGGCGGAAGGCGGAGCCGCGGAGAGCGTTGGCGAAACGTTCGTCGGGGAGATTGAGGGCGTTGAGCAGGTCAGCGCCGGAGGCATTCGGGCTGACGCCGGAGAAGAATTTGCCGGCGATGGGCACGGCGGTGTTGGCGCCGGCGCCGAGGGTGAGCGCGGTGTTCTGGTAGTTCATCACGCCGTCGAAACCGGAGGCGGGCGCATAGACGTAGAAACCGGCGGCGGCATTGCGCGTGACGCCGAGGGCGTTGCTGTTGGCGGGCGTGGCGGTGAGCGGCGCGGAGTAAGTCGTGGTGCCGTCCCAGCCGGCGAAGCTGTCGTTGAGATTGGAGAAGCCGGACATGCGGCTGTTCTCGCCGTATTCGCCCTCGAGGCGGAGCTGGGTGTTGGGGCCGAGGCGGAGCGAACCGGTGACGGCGAGGCCCTTGAGCTTGGAGAAATCGCGGTCACGCCAGCCGCGGCCGTCTTGCCAGACGGCGTTGGCGCGCACGGCGAGGCGGTCGTTAAGGGGTTGGTTCACGTCGACGGAAACGCGGCGGGTATTCCACGAGCCGAAGGAGGTGCGGAGCTCGCGGACGGGGCGGTCGAAGCGCGCCTGCTTGGTGACGACGTTGGCGGAGCCGGCCTGATTGCCATTGCCGAAGAGGACGGAGTTGGGACCGCGGGAGAAGTCGTAGCGCTCGAGATTGTAGCTGTCGAAGTTGACGTAGAACGGGAAAAAATTGCGCTGCGGCGTGGAGGCGCCGACGCCGCGCGTGGTATAGGTGACGTTGGACGCGAAGGTGAGGTTGGCGCCGTTGTCGTTATTTACGTTGGTGTTCACGGTCCACTCGATCGCGCCGTTGAGATCGGTGAGGTTGAGTGCGTCGATGAACTCGCGCGTGATCACCGAATACGCGGCGGGCGTGTCGGCGAGGTCGCCGGCTAGGCGGCCGCCGGCGAGCGAACTCGTGGCGACAAAGCCGACATCCTTGTCTGTGCTGACGGTGAACGGCGAGAGGGTGACTACCGCCGCGGCCGCGGTGGGTTGCGGTGCCGGGGGAGGAGCTTGTTGCGCGCGCAGGGTCCCGAGTGCGCAAGCGCAAGTCAGGGCGGTGAAGCGGCGGAGGTGATGAGAGGCATGGGAGGCGGGCATGGTGGGGTGGGACTCGAGGTCATTTCTCGGAGGGAGAAGCGGCACAAGGGGAGGGAAGAAAAAAGTCGGACTCGGAGCAAATTTGCTCCGCCCGCCCCGCTCAAGGGAAATGCGGCTGGCGCGTGGCTCAGTTAGAAATCGAGGCGGGCGGTGAGCGTCCAGTTGATGGGGGTGCGATACGAGAAACCGGCGGGCACGGTGTAGACGGCGGGTGACGTGACGTCGGCGTTGCGATTGCGGAGAATCGTATTGCTCGTCTGACCACCGGGCAGGTTTACGAAGTAAATCGGCGTGGTGTTGTTGAGGAGATTTTGGATGTTGAGGTTCACGGCGAGCGTGCGGCGGTTCGCGAGTTTCCAACTGTAACCGAAGCGGGCGTCGGCGGTGGTGTGCGGCTTCGAGTAGACGGGGGTGTAGGCGTCCACGGACGGATCGTCGATGGCGGTGAGCGGGTTGGCGGGATTCACGATCGTGTCAGCGCCGCGGTAACCGACGACCATTTTGCCTCGGTAGTGGACGCCGAAGCCGGCGGAGAGACCCTTGAGCGTGCCCTCACGGAGGGTGTAGTCGGTGCCGAGATTCGAAGTGTAGTCGGTGGCGCCGGCGAGTTTCTGGGCGCCCGTGACGAGATTGGGAATCGTAGTCGTCTGGAGAGTGTTCCAGGCGTTCACGGCGTTGTTGACGGCGCCTTGGTTGATGCGGGCCGGGTCGTTCACGGCGGGGTTGATCGTGGCGACGTTGGTCGAGCTGATGAGCACGCCGGCGTCGGCGAGGATCTGGCGCGCGACGGTGTCCTTCGCGACGATGAACGCGCGACTGTCGGGGGCGATTTCCCTTTGGGTGCCGCGGGTGTGGGCGACGTTGAAGAGGAGGCGCCACGACTTGGTGAGATTGGCGGTGACCTCGAGTTCGACGCCCTTGGACTCCTGGGTCTGCGTGTCGCGGACGACGGTGGGGAGGAGTCCCTCGTTGCGGATATTGCGGCCGCCGGGGCTGAGGTCGCCGATGGCGGGAGTATTGAAGAGGGTATTGAAGCTGCCGATGAGGCCGCCGGGGGCGTTTACCGGGGAGAGGTTTTGATTCGAGGTGAACCAACCGAGACTCATCGAGACGCGGCCGCCGAAGGGATTGAGGCGGACACCGGCATCGACGCCGCGCGAGGCGGACGGCGGGAGGAGCGAGCTGTCGAGGCGCTGGACGAGGAGGTTCGGGTTAAACGTCGTCGCGAGGTTGCTGTAGAAGCCGAGCCACTTGGTGGCGTTGAAGGTGGCGCCGACGGAGAACGTGTTGGACGCGACGCCGAGGGCGGGCGGGTTGTAGTCGTCGCGGAAACGGTCGGCGGCGTATTGGGGCTGCGGGAGGATGTTGCCCGCGGCGACAGTCGCGGTGGCGGGGATGGTGAGGCGCGGGCGGTTATCGGCCGGCTGTGCGGGACCGGTGGCGACGCCGGCGGCGCTTTTCGGAATGAAGGTGAGCGTGGCCCAGTCTTTGGGCGCGGCGGGCTTGAAGACGATGTTGCTGCCGTTCCAACCGGGCGCGTAGTCGCCGGGGAGGAGGGTGTTTTTCGTCTCGAGGTTCGTGATGTCGCGACGGACGGCGCCGATGAAGACGAGGCGGTTTTTGAAGAGGCTGAAATTGCCGGCGGCCATCACGTGTTTGAATTTCGTGATGTTGTCGGCGCTGTTGTCTTTGCGGGTGGCGTCGAGGACGTGCTGCGGCGTGACGGACGTGGTGGTGCCGTCGGGATTACGGAGCGAGAGGGCGCCGAGGTCGGTGTGGTAGAAATCGCGGCCATCCTGATTCATATAGAGGCGATACCAGAGGGCGGTGCTGGCCTGGGACTGCGACCAGTAACGGGCGTCGGGGCCGATGCTTTGGAGCGGGAGCAGGTAGAGATAGCTGCGCTTCGACTGGAGTTGGTAGTTGGCGCCACCGCCGAGGGCGAGTTGGAGGCGGCCGAGGCCGGTTTCCTTGATGTAGGCGGCGGAGGCTCGCGCGCTGCTGAGTTCGTAGCTGCGGAGGTTCTGATAGCCCCAGAATTCGCTGTAGGGTTGCTTGAAGTTCGGGTTGGCGGCGCCGTTGGGGAGGGTCGAGTTGAGATCGATGAAGACCGTGTTCGCGCCGCGATTGATGGCGTTGTTGCCGTCGATTTTTACCTTGTTGGTGTCGCCGGCGATTTCGAAAAAGAACGACTCGGCGATGCGGTGGCTGAGGACAAGGGAAACGTCCTTCGCGACCTGGGCCTGCGTGGGCTTCTTGCTCGTCCAGAGATTGGTGGTCGACTGCGAGGGAACGCGGAAACCGGGGGAGCCGGCGAGGGCGTTGGTGTAGCGGCCGGCGGGAACTTCGAAGCCGTCGATCATGGGCTGGCCGGCGAAGTTGACGCTGGCGCTCGTAATGGCCTTGCCGCCGATGAAATTGCGGTTGGCGGCGGTGCCGTTGCCCGTGGCGCCCTTCGTCCGGAGGGTGTTGGCGAAGTTCAGCACGGTGCCGGTGCCGAAGGCGGTGGGGTCCATGACCCAGAGCGGGGCGAAGAGGGGATTGACGTTGTTGGTCGCATAGGCGACGCCGGCGGCGGCCTGCTCGGCGGCGGTCGGGACATTGGGGCTGCCGGGTGCGATCGCGCTGGCGTAGGTGGTCCGGCCGTCCCACGCGGAGACTTGGTCCGTGAGGAAAGTCGGGAAGGTTTTCTGCGAAGTCTCGGCGTATTCGCCCTCGGCGCGGAGCGTGGTGTTCTTAGTGAGATGGTAGGTGCCGGCGACGAAGACGCCCTTTTTCTTGCGCCACTCGTTGTCGCGGTAGGTGTCGGCCCGCTCCCACATGCCGGCGACGCGGACGGAGGCTTTTTCGTTGATGGGCTGGTTTACGTCGATGGTCGCGCGGACCTTGTTCCACGAGCCGAACTGGAGCTGGGATTGGCGGACAGTCTTGGTGGTGAGCGCCTGCTTGGTGACCGAGACGGGCGTGCCGCCGAATTGGGCGGCGCCGAAGAGAATGGCGTTCGGGCCGCGGGCGAAGTCGAAGCGGTCGAGGGCGTAGCTGTCGGTGTTGTGGTTGAACGGAAAGAAATTCCGCATCGGGTAGTTCGACTCGCCGGGAGCGGCGCCGCGGATCGTGATGTTGATCGCGGGGGAGAACCCGAAGCCCTGGTCGACGTTGTTGCCGGGGTTGTGGGTGGTGTTGACGGACCACTCCATTGCCTGCGTGAGGTCGGTGATGTTGAAGGCGTCGAGAAACTCTTTCGTGAGCACGGAGTAGGCAACGGGCGTGTCCTTGAGGTCGGTGTTGAGGCGGCCGCCGGCGAGGGCGCTGGTGGCGACGAAGCCCTCATCGCGACCGGTGTTGACCTCAAAGGGCGAGAGTTTGACGGGGGCTGGCGTAGCGGTGGGCTCGCTGGTCGGGGTGGTTTGGGCAAAGCTGGCGGTGGGGGTGCCCAGCAGTGACAGGAGGACGCAGGACAGTGCAAAGCGCGGCACGGTGGGGTTTCTCATAGGTGGTGACGGTCGAGTGAAGCGTTCATGACTTGGGCTTCGACACCTTTTATGCGTTAAGCTAACGCAGGTAGCCATGAAACCTGCGAATCCCGCCCCGCACCCCACCCTGCGCCACGTCGCCGAGGCGGCGGGCGTGAGCCAAATGACCGTGTCCCGGGCCTTGGGCGGGCGGGGGCGCATCGCCGAAGGGACGCGCGCGGCGATTGTGGCGATCGCCGAGCGGCTGGGATACCGACCTGATCCGGAGGTGGCGAAGCTGATGCATCACTTGCGGGTGAGGAAGCGGCGGCGGTTTCAGAGCGTGATGGTGGGCCTGACGACGCGGCGCCCCGACGCTCAGGAATGGTATTTTCAGGCGCTCGGGGCGGGAGCCGCTGCGCGTGCGGCGGGGCGCGGTTACGGCTTCGAGGTCGTGCACGTTTCACCCACGGGCAAAAACTGGGCTGTAGTGAAGCGGACACTCCAGGGCCGGGGGGTCGAAGGCGTGCTCCTCCTGCCCTCGCAGGCGCCGGTCGATCTCAGTGGTGTGCTCGACTGGGGAAATTTTTCGATTGTGTCGACCTCCGCCAGCGTGACCGGACCGATCGCGCATCGTGTCTCGCCGCACCATTTCGACAACGCCCTGCTGCTCTGCCGGAATCTGGCGCACGGTGGCTCCCGGCGCATCGGGCTCGTGATTTCCGCAGATCATGATGTGCGGAGCGGTCACGGGTTCACGGCGGCTGTGCTGTGGCACGGAGCGAACGAGGCGGCCCACGCGGTGCGGCCGCTCGTCGTGCGCGAAGGCGGCAGCGCCGAGTTGCGCCGGTGGTTCGCGCGGGAAGCACCCGACGCGATCATCGCAAACGAACTGAGCTCGGTCCGCGACTGCGCGCGGAGTTTGGGGTTGAAGGTGGGGGGCCCGGTGCGCTTTGCGGTCACCAGTCTGATGGAGGAGAAACACGAAGGTGTTTCCGGAATCGACGAGCGGCCGGGGGCGATTGGTGGAGCGGCGGCGGAGATGTTGGCCGGGATGGTTGAACGCCGCGAGCGCGGCCGGCCCGAGTCGCCCAATGCGATGCTGCTGAACGGGCGTTGGGTGCCGTGACGTTGCGGTTGGCGGCGGCCCATGGCGGGCATTGACACGCGGCGAGCGTCATCCAGACGGGCTCCATGCGGATCGGGGTCATGGCGATGTGGCTCGCAGAGCAGCAGACGCTACTTGGCTGGGGGAGGTCGTCGCGACGTTTTACGCGACCGGCGACGTGGCGGGAGCAATCGCCAGAAGGAAGCAATGTAGCGCGCACTTATCCGAAGCGACGACTGACGGGGCTAACGCCTGGACCGGTCGGATAACAATGAGCGGCGGTAGTCTTCCCCGGGTGTGCAGATGGGAGACTGACGGAGGGCTTGCACGGCCCGAGCAGCTAACCGTTCGCCAATTTCAACCCGCGGTATTTTCACGATCAAAAAACCAGATGCATTCGGCATTGGCACCGGTGGCCAACCGTCATGGCACTTCGTAGATTTCTACGAGCACGACACCGGTCGCACCGTTCGTCACCTTGACTTGCGCGGTGTAGTTGCCCGGCAAAACAAGCGCAACGAGAGCAGCGTCCTTCGAGCCCACGGGGAGTCGAAACGCTCCAGCCTCGGAAAACGCAGAATTAGTTTCGGCGGAATCTACCCAGTTGTCGTTTGTTGCGACAACAGTTCGGCCTGAGAACAGGGTTAGTTGAGGGTCATCTGCGGCGGTGCCCACATCAAAGGCCGTGCGCAGAGTTGGTCCGATGGCGCGGATGAGAATTTTTCTTCCGCCGTTACCGCCGACCACGAACCCAACGGTGAGGCCGGTGCCGAGGGGATTAAGCACAGACATATTGATTAGGCGCGGGGTCGTGATCGTAAGACTCGCTGCCGGCGTGGCGTCATAGATCTCCGCGAGGACTAAGCCTGTGCTGGCTCCGGTCGCAGCGACCTTGACCGAATTTTCGTGCGCCGTAACTGAAAACGCGGCGGCCGCGTCTCGCGAATCTACACCTGCATAGGCAAAGGCACCGACACCAGCCATGGCATCGACGAGCACGCTGGCTCCTCCCCAGTTGTCGTTTTCGCCTGTTTTCATGGCTCCAGAAAAGAACTCGATCTTGGGGTCATCGAGCGTGCCCGATACACCGAACGCGCCAAGCGATGGTCCAACAGCCCGGATGACGACTGACTTCGCTCCGCTTGTCCCGTTGCCACCGACAACATAGCCCAACGTGAAGGTGCCGCCCAAAGAGTCGATCGAGGTAAGGATGGATAGATTGATCAGACGCGAAAGATTGGCCGGATTGACCGTGATCGTGAATGCTTTTGCGTAGGTGCTGTCACCGTCGTTGGTTTGGATTCTCACCGAGTAGGTGCCGGGCGCGAGTGCGGCGGCATTGTTCGCCCGCAGTGTAGCACCGGAGATGCTGAAGGAGGTGTTGTCCCCCGAACCGCTGCCGCTGACGAGCGTGTAGGTAAAGTTCGCGCTATCGGGGTCGGTCGTGCTGAGCGTGCCGATCGCCGCAATAATTCCGGCAGACTGATTCACTGAGTTCGCAGAGAGGGCAATGTCTGTCGGCGAGTCATTGACCGCGATCACCGAAACGATCTTGGTGGCGACTGTGCTAGTCGAAGTGCCGTCGTTAGTCAAAAAGCTGATCGTGCGACTCGCGGTGTTCGGTGAGTCCGATTTGTTAGTGTAAGTAATCGCCTGTAAGGCCGCCTGCCATTGGGCCAGCGTGGCTATCGCACCGGCGGAGGTCAGTGTCAGCACCCCGGTGGCACCGTCATAGCGCCCTGTGATGTTGCCCGACACCGCGCCGGCATTGCCGAGTGCGAGCACATCTTCGGCGGGCTGGAAATTACCAGTTATTGAGACCGTGGCGCTCGCAAGCGCGGCAGTGTCCGACGTGGCCGTCAGCACCGGATCGATAGCTGCCGGTGTAGATGTCACATTGTTGCCCTCAGTGAATTTACTTGCCGCGTCCGACATGGTTACTGCGGGACCAGTCGGCACCAACATCTGCACCGCCGTGCTTCGGAATATCGTGGTGCCGTCGCCCAGTTGCCCGGCGGAAACATCGCCCGTGGCCCATAATGTCCCGTCCGTCTTCACGAACACTGTGTGCCAGATACCCGCCGCGACTGAGGCCACGCCCGTGGCCACCTGCACCGGGGTGGTTCGATTTGTCGTGGTGCCGTCGCCCAGTTGACCAAACTCATTACCCCCCATCGCCCACAAGGTTCCGTCCGCCCTTACGAACATCGTGTGAAAGACACCCGCCGCGACTGAGGCCACGTTGGTCGCCACCTGCACCGGGGTGCTGCGAGCCATCGTAGTGCCATCGCCCAGCATGCCGATTTGATTGCTGCCCATCGCCCACAACGTTCTGTCCATCTTCACGAACAGGGTGTGACTGTCACCCGCCGCCAAGGATACGACGCCGTCCGCCACCTGCACCGCGACACGGCGCAATGTCGTGGTGCCGTCGCCAAGTTGCCCGGAAGCGTTATAGCCCACGGCCCACAAAGTTCCGTCCGTCTTGATAAACACTGTGTGGTAGACGCCGACCGCGACCGTGGCTACGCCGCTCGCCACCTGGACCGGGGTGGCCTGGTCCGCCCCAGTGCCGGCACCGAGCTGTCCGCGTCCATTGTTGCCGGTCGCCCACAACGTTCCATCCGTCTTCAAAAAACTCGTGTGTAAGCCGCTGGCCGCAGTCGCAGCCACTCCGATCGCCACTTGCACTGGGATGTGTCGTTCTGTCTTGGTGCCGTCGCCCAATTGGCCCGAGTTGTTCCAGCCCGCCGCCCATAATGCTCCGCCCGTCTTGACGAACATCGTGTGGCTGAGGCCCGCCGCTACCGCTACTACGCCGTTCGCCACCTGCACTGGGGTGCTGCGAGCCGCCGTGGTGCCGTCGCCCAGTTGGCCGTATTGATTGCTGCCCATCGCCCACAACGTTCCGTCTCTTTTTGCAAATATCGTGTGGAAACCTCCTGCCGCAGCCGAGGTCACAGCGTCCGCCACCTGCACGGGAACCCGTCTAAACGGATTGGTCGCATCGCCCAGCTGGCCATACCTATTCAAGCCCATCGCCCACACTCTCCCATCCGTCTTAACGAATACCGTATGATTGGAGCCCGCCGCGACCGAGCTCACCCCTTCCGCCACTTTTACCGGGGTGCTTCGATTGGTCATCGTGCCATCGCCCAGTTGGCCGGATTGATTGTCGCCCATCGCCCACAACGTCCCGTCTGTTTTCACAAACATTGTGTGCAAGCCTCCCGCGGCGACCGTGGCCACTCCGCTCGCCACCTGCACAGGGATGAGCCGGCTCATTGTGGTGCTATCACCGAATTGGCCGGAGGCGTTCGAGCCTATCGCCCACAAGGTCCCGTCCATTTTCACGAACATTGTGTGCGAGCCTCCTGTAGCGACCGAGGCCACCCCACTTGCCACCTGCACTGCGGTGCTCCGGTTCGTCTTGGTGCCGTCGCCCAATTGACCGGAGGCATTCCAACCCATCGACCACAAGGTTCCGTCCGACTGCACGAACATCGTGTGGCTAGCCGCCGCGACCGAGACGACTCCACTCGCCACCTGCCCTGGAGCGTGCCGGTTGATGGTGGTGCCATCGCCCAATTGGCCGAATTGATTGTTACCCATCGCCCACAACGTTCCGTCTATCTTCACGAATATCGTGTGGCTACCCGCCGCGACCGAAACGACGCCGCTCGCCACCGGTGTCGGAGTGCTTTTGTCCGTCGTGGTGCCATCGCCCAGCTGCCCGTATTGATTACTTCCTACCGCCCACAATGTCCTATCCGTTCTTATAAACACCGAGTGCTGGAAGCCAGCGGCGACAGAGGCCACGTTGTTCGCAACGCGAACGGGTGTGCTCCGGTCTATCGTGGTGCCGTCGCCCAATCGTCCAGAGGCATTGAAACCCACCCCCCACAACGTCCCGTCCGTCTTTACAAACATCGTATCGTTGCCACCTGCCGCCACGGAGGCAACGGACTGCGCCGAACTCCGGTGCGCTACCGCAAGGGCGATGACGAAGAGTAGTACTCCGGAACGGGCCTGCCAGCCAAACGTGAGTCGGTAGATCCTTCGTGTGACCCCAGCTAAAGTTAGCAGCTGGCGCGAATCAGAACACGAAGTGCAGGAGTGCATGAGGAAATTGCAAATCTGGTCTGTCGTGTTGATCTCGGTCCAGCCGGCAATCTTGGTACCGGCATCTTGGCGGGGCACGAGACGTCGGATTCCTCGCGGCAGGCCCAGACTATTAAACATACGGCTCATCTGAACTTGCGGGGCCGGCGGGTCAAGCGGGGCCGACTGGAGCAGAATAAGGAGGAGCCGGCCGAGGTGAGTGGCCGGCTCCTGCTCTCATCAAACCGGACGGAAGAACTCACTCCGGTCCGACCATGGTCGATCTGGAGTGCCCGATCCAGTGGGGCCAGCCTCGAACATTTGTGGTCATCCGATGGACACTCAATGCCGGTCTCTGACAACTTGCCCTAAATTGGGGCGTGCGGTTTCGGGCGGCCCGATGTGTTTGTGCGCAGCGACTGAGCGACCGCCTCAGCGCACGTTCACCTCGAATTTGCCATGGAGGCGGAGGTCGGTGCGGGAGGCGCCGAGGTGGACGCGGAATTCGCCGGGTTGGGCGACGAGTTTGTTTTCGCGGTTGATGAGAGCGAGCGCGCCGGCGGGGAATTTGAAGGTGACGAGTTTGTTTTCGCCGGGGGTGAGGGAGACGCGGTCGAAGCCGACGAAGCTGAATTCGTAGGTGGTCACGCTCGTGAGGGATTGGCGGAAGGTGAGCTGCGGGACTTCTTCGCCGGTGCGGGTGAGTTTGCAGGTGACGGTGACGTCGCCGTCTTGGTCGATTGCGGGCGTGACCGTGAGGTCGCTGTAGGCGAACTGCGTATAGCTGAGATCGAAACCGAAGGGATAGAGTGGGCCTTCGATGAAGGCGTGGCCGAAGCCGTTGGGATCGTCCGTCTTGCCTTGGATGGCATGGGTGCCGGGTTTGAAGGGGAAGTCGAACGGGAGCTGGCCGACGGAGCAGCGGTGGTTGGGAAACCGCCGTTCCGTCAAGACGGCAAGCTAACCGACAACTCGGAGAGATGCGCCTCGAACGCGCGCGCCGCGCCGCAGGCATTGACACGCGGCGAGCGGTCGCGGCACGCTCCGCGCTTCATTTTTCGCAGACGTCACGCCCGCCGCTCTCATGCCACAAATCATCGCTGTCCTCGACTTCGGCTCCCAACTCACGCAGGTCATCGCGCGCCGCATCCGCGAGTGCCAAGTTTACTCGAAGATCTACCCCTACGCGACGCCGGCCTCGAAACTGCGCGAAGACGGCGTGGTGGGCATCATCCTCTCGGGCGGGCCGCAGAGTGTTTACGCGAAGACGGCCCCGCATCCCGACCTTGAGATTTTCAAACTCGGCGTGCCCATGCTCGGCATTTGCTATGGCGTGCAACTGATGGGCCACCATCTCGGCGGCCACGTCGCGCACAGCAAGGCCCGCGAATACGGCCACGGTCTACTCTCCATCAAGAAGGCCGGTAAACTCTTCGTCGGCCTGCCCAAGAAACTCCGCATCTGGAATTCCCACGGCGACAAACTGGAGCAACTTCCGCCCGGTTTCGTCGCGACCGCCGTGTCCGATAATTCCCCCTACGCGGGCATCGAGGACAAAAAGCGGGGGTTCTATGGCATCCAGTTTCACCCGGAAGTTTTCCACACCGAGCGCGGTGGCGAAATGATCCGCAACTTCCTCGTCGGTATCTGCGGGGCGAAACAAGACTGGACGACCAAGGATTTTATCGCGCAGTCCGTCGCGACGATTCGCGAGCAAGTCGGCCAGGGCCGCGTGCTCCTCGGGCTTTCCGGTGGCGTCGACTCCTCAGTGGCGGCGGCACTGCTGCACAAGGCCATCGGCCAACAGCTGACCTGCGTGTTTGTCGACAACGGGCTCCTGCGCAAAGGCGAGCGGGCGGCGGTCGAAAAACTTTACGGCGACCATTTCCACATCGACCTCCGGGTGGCCGACGCGTCGAAGCTGTTTCTCAAGCGACTCAAGGGCGTCTCGGAGCCTGAGACCAAGCGCAAGATCATTGGTCGCACGTTCGTCGAGGTCTTCGAGAAGTCGCTGAAGTCCATCAAGGGCAGCGCGGAGTTTCTCGCGCAGGGCACACTCTATCCCGACGTGATCGAGAGCGTGTCGATCCAGGGCAACCCGGCCTCGCTCATCAAGACGCATCATAATGTCGGTGGTCTGCCCGAGCGTATGAAGCTCAAGCTCGTCGAGCCGCTCCGTCAGCTCTTCAAAGACGAGGTTCGCCGCGTGGGCGAAGAGCTCGGCCTCCCGAAGGAAGTCGTCTGGCGTCAACCGTTCCCCGGTCCCGGGCTCGGCGTGCGTGTGATGGGCGACATCACGGCGGACAAACTCGAAATCCTCCGCAACGCCGACTATGTGCTCCAAGAGGAAATGATGGCGTCGGGCTATTATTGGAAGGTGTGGCAGTCGTTCTGTGTTTTCCTCCCGGTGAAGACGGTCGGGGTGTTTGGCGACGAGCGCACCTACGACTACGTGATTGCGCTGCGCATCGTGGAGAGCACGGATGCGATGACGGCCGATTGGGCCAAGCTTCCGTACGAGGTGCTCCAGAAAATTTCCAGCCGCATCACCAACGAAGTCCGCGGCGTCGGCCGGGTCGTCTACGATGTGAGCTCCAAGCCGCCTGCGACGATCGAGTGGGAGTAATCCGCTCGTTTTCCCGGGCTTTGCACTTTCCGCAATAACGTCCAACGTCCGTCCCATGATTCCCATGTCATTGAGTCCCCTGCGCTTCGTTTCTGCGGCAACGTCCGCGTTAGTTCTGGCGATCGCCGCCCGTGCAGCCGAGCTGCCGATCATCAGCAAGGCGAGGGCGCGGGTCGGCTCCGAGGTGGCGCTGAACGAGGTGAAATCGATCCACTACGTCGGCACCTTGGTGACCGCCGATCCGACCGATCCGAGCAAGCAGCAGCGGGCGGCGATCGAGATCGTCTTTCAAAAAAACGACCAGCAGCGAATCACCGCGACGTCTGATAAGCTGATCGAGACGACGGCGCTGGACAACTATGATGCCTGGCAGCGGAAGCAGGATCCGGCCGACCCAACCAAGTGGCAGCAGACGCTCCTCGGCGCGGACCAGATCAAGCGCCTGCGCGCCAACACTTGGGAAACCCTCGCGTTTTTTCGGGGCCTGGAGACCCGCGGTGGCCGGGTTGAAGACCTCGGGCCGGTTACGATCGACGGTGTGGCTTGCCAGAAGGTCGCGTTCATCCATGCGACGAACATTCGTTTCCTCCGTTATTTTGATCTGGTGACCGGACGGCTCGTATTTACGGAGACCGAGTCGGGTGGCACTCTGCGCGAGCAGGGCGAGATTCTCGCCGCTGGCCTGCGCTTTCCCAAGACCTTGGTGACTACCACGAAAAGCCCTGAAGGCAAGGTGCAGACGGTGACGATCAATGTGGAAAAGGTCACGGTGAACGAGGTCTTCCCGGCGTCGTTTTTCGCGGTGCCAATCCTGTCTCCCCGAAAGTGATCGCCGTCGTGCCCGCCGTTGGGTTCTGCGAATAAGCTGCCAGCGGACTCGACGTCGGACGGTTCCTGAGGCAAGAGTGTTTCTTCATGCGCACGCTCCATCACGCCTCGAAGACTTTTGCCGACGAACTGGCCGCGTTCTGCCGCGGCGCGGTCGTGCCCAAGGAAATTTCGGATTCCGTCGCCGCCATCCTCGCCGATGTGCGCGGGCGGGGGGACGAAGCGGTGGGCTATTATACGGCCAAATTCGACAGCGCGAAGATTCGGGCCCGCGATTTCCCCGTGAAGCCGTCCGACTTGGCCGCCGCTGCGGATCGCCTCCCACCGGCCGACCGCCGCGCGATTTTAGCCGCGCGCGAGAGCATCCTTGATTTCAACCGCCGCAGCCTCCCGAAAAATTGGACGGCCAAGAACAAACACGGCGCGCTCGTGGGCGAGAAATTCGACCCGATCCGGCGCGTCGGACTTTACGTCCCCGGTGGTCAGGTGCCGTTGGTGTCGACCGTGTTGATGACGGTGACGCTCGCGAAAATCGCCGGTTGTCCAGAGATCGCGGTTTTTACGCCGAGCAATGCGGACGGAAAGCTGGCCGACGGTATGCTCGCCGCGTTGCACCTCTCGGGTGTCACGGAAGTTTATCGTTTTGGGGGCGTGCAGGCGATCGGCGCGATGGCCTATGGCACGACGACGATCAACGCCGTGGACAAGATCTATGGGCCCGGCAACGCCTACGTGTGCGAGGCCAAACGCCAGGTGTTCGGCACGGTCGGAGTCGATTCCCTGCCGGGCCCGAGCGAGGTGATGATCATTGCCGATGACACCGCGAATGCGTCCTTTGCCGCCGCTGATTTACTGGCGCAAGCGGAGCACGGTTCCGGCCGGGAAAAAATCTACCTGCTCGCGACTTCGGCTGAAATCATCGAGGCGATCAACGTGGAGCTCCGCACGCAGTTGCAGCTCATCACACGTCGGGAAAAAACGCAGCGTGTGTTAGATGACGGGTTTCTGGCCATCGAGGTGAAGAATCTCGCCCACGCGGCGGAAATCGCGAACACCGTGGCGCCTGAGCACCTCGAACTCCTTGTCGCCGATGGTGCGGCGAAGAAGCTGACGGCCGAGATCACGACGGCCGGCGCGATCATGATCGGCAATTTTACGCCGACGGCCCTCGGCGATTTCGTGGCCGGTCCGAGCCACGTGTTGCCCACGGGCCGCGCGGGGCGGTTCTTCAGCGGGCTACGGGTCGATGACTTTCTGCGGCGCACGAGCATCGTTCATTATGACCGGGCGAGTGTGAAAAAAGCTGCGCCGATCGTAGCCGCCTTGGCTGCGATGGAGAAACTCGATGCCCACGGCCGCTCGGTGCGGATCCGGGCGCTGTAGGAGCGGTTTAACGTCGCGCCCTCGCCTCCGCTGACTCCTGCATCGCGGGGTGAACCCGCTCCTCCACTGATGTCCGATCTCACTTCCCTCGCTCTGCCGCACATCGCGAAACTTCACGCCTACACGCCCGGCCTGCAGCCGACGGAATCCGGCTGGACGAAACTCAACACCAACGAGTGCCCCTACCCACCGAGCCCGCGCGTGGCGGAGTCGTTGCGGCGGGAAATTGGAGAAGACGGGGCCTCGCTCCGGCTGTATCCGAGTCCCCCGAGTTTGCCGCTGCGAGCGGCCATTGCGTCGCACCACGGCGAAGGCCTCACGGTGGAAAACGTCTGCGTCGGCAACGGCTCGGACGATATTCTCAATTTGCTCATCCGGGCTTTTTGCACGCAGGAAGCGGCCGTGGGCTACACGTTGCCCAGCTATTCGCTGTATCCCGTGCTCATTGAGATTCAGGACGGCGCAACCCACGTGATTGAGTTCGACCGCGCGATGCGCCTGCCGCTCGACCGGATCGCGGCCTCGACGGCGCGGGCGTTTTTCCTGACTTCGCCGAACGCCCCGACGGGAGTCGCCTTCGCCAATGCCGACCTCGAGCGCGTGCTGGCGTCGTTCCGTGGTTTGCTGGTGGTCGATGAAGCTTACGCGCCGTTTGCGACGGAAAACGCCGTTCCGCTGCTCGCCCGTTATCCGAACTTGGTCGTCGTCCGCACGCTCTCGAAAGCCTACGCGCTCGCGGGTATCCGGGTGGGCTACGCGCTGGCGCATCCGGAAATCATCGGCCTGCTCGATCGCGTGCGCGACAGCTACAATGTAAACCGCCTCTCGCAGGTGGCGGCGCTCGCCGCCCTCGGCGACCCGACCTACTATTCCGGCGTGGTGGAAAAGATCAAAACCACGAGGGACCGGTGCATCTGTGATTTTATTACGCACCGGGCTTGGTTCACCTACGAATCGCAGGCCAATTTCATTTTCACGGAGCCGAAAAACGCCCGGGGGGAAGCGGGCCCAGCGATTGCGAAGTCCGCCTACGACTTCCTTTTCGCCCATAAAGTCCTTGTGCGCCACTTTCCGAAGCACGCCTTGACCGCCCCATTTCTGCGGATCAGCGTCGGCACCGATGACGAAATGCTCGTCCTCAACGAAACTCTCGACGCATGGCTAAAAACAACAAACGCGTAGCGACCGTCCTCCGTAAAACGGCGGAGACGGACATCGCGCTGACCTTGGCAATCGACGGTCGCGGCCAGTCGGCAATCGCCACCGGCGTGCCCTTCTTCGACCACATGCTCACGCTCTTTGCGAAGCACGGGCTCTTTGACCTGACGGTGAAGGCCAAGGGCGACGTCGAGGTCGACTACCACCACACGGTCGAGGATGTGGGGCTCGTGCTCGGGCAGGCCTTCAAAGAGGCGCTCGGTGACAAGGTCGGGATCAAGCGATACGGTTTTTTCATTCTTCCGATGGACGAATCGCTGGCCCGCATCGTCGTCGATGTCGGTGGTCGCCCGCATTTGGTTTATGAGGCGAACGCGCCGACGATGTTTGTGCGCGATTTCAATATCATCCTCGTGAAGGAATTTTGTCGGGCGTTTAGCAATGCCCTCGGGGCGAATCTTCACGTCCAGTTGGTTTACGGCGAGGAGCCGCACCACGTGGCTGAGGCGATCTTCAAGTGCCTCGCCCGTGCCTTGGACATGGCGACGCAGATCGAGCCGCGCGCAGCGGATCAGCTGCCGAGCACAAAGGGGAAAATCTGATGGCCGCGGAGGGCGTCTGGCTTGCCGCCGCCGCCTGCGCGCCATCTTGCCACCATGGACACGCTCACGATCGAACGACCGGCGCAGGACGCGCAGACCCAGTTCAACCTGCGTCGCTGGGCGGAGCTCGTCGCCGATCCCAAGTGGATCAAGGTCGAGGGCCGGGTTGAAACCGACCGGGATGGTCACGTCCTTACGAGCCCACCCCCAGCTGCCAGTCATGGAGGATATCAATCGCGGATCACAGTATTTCTCGACCGCCTCATGCCCGACGGTGAGGTGCTCACGGAATGCCCAATCTCCACTGCCGATGGCGTGCGCGCTGCCGACGTCGCGTGGGCTTCGCGTGACTGCGTGGATGAGCTTGGTGATGGCACCTGTTTTTCCCGCGCACCCGAGATTTGTGTCGAGGTGCTTTCGCCTGACAACACGGTCGCCGAGATGAGGGACAAGACGGCGCTGGATTTCGATGCCGGTGCCCGCGAGGTGTGGCACTGCTCACTCTCGGGCGGGATGACGTTTTTCGCTGCCGGTCAGGCCGAGCCCCTGCGCGGCTCGAAACTCTGTCCGGATTTCCCGGCACTGGTGTTGCGGCGCTGACGGCCAGATGATTGCCGTCATCGATACCGGGATTTGCAACCTGCGCAGCGTCAC